>CALKKN010000248.1 GCA_937995275.1 uncultured Lysobacterales bacterium
ACCTGCCGGGAGAGAGCCTCCAGCACCTCGGTGCTGTAGCCAGGCGCCTGTTCGGGCGGGTCGTCCAGCAGTTCCAGCGGCGGCAGGGAACCGGCCGGCAGGTTTTTGAACAGCGGTTGTTGCTTTTCGCGCTCGGCCCGCACGCTCGGCTGGCTTTCGGCCGACCAGACCTGCGGTTCAATCCTCGGCTTGCTCTTGGTTTTTCGGCGTTCGGAATCCGCCTTGCGGATCTCGACACGCTGCGCCTTGGCCCGGCGCCCGGCAAACCAGTCGCGCAGGCCGGCCACCGCTTTGCCCAGCCAGGAAAAAGCCGCCAGCGTGTAACGCCCGATGGCGTCCATAACGCCAAACCAGGAAATCCCCGCGAACAGCGTCAGCCCGACCAGCAGCAACGCCAGCAGGAACAGGGTGGAACCCAGCGCGCCGGTGACCTCGAGCAGCGGCGTGGCGATCTGCAGCCCGATTACGCCGCCGCCGCCGGCGGGCATCGATCCGGCCGGCGGAAGCGTGTGCAGGTGCGCCAGGCCGGTCGCGGACAGGATGAACAGCAGGAGGCCGGTGAACCGAGCAAACCACTCCAGCGCGCCGGCGGCCTCGTCGCCCTTGCCGGCACGGGCGTAGACCAGCCAGCCGATGTAGATGAGCAACAGCGGGATCGAATAAGCCAGGTAGCCCGTCAGGAACAGGGAAAAATTGGCCAGCCAGGCGCCGAGCACGCGCCCGATATTGCTGACCTGGTCCGAAGCCACCGGGTTGAACGGACCCGGATCGGTGGGGTCATAACTGGCCAGGCAGGCAACCAGGTAGACCGCCACCAGCACGGTTAGGATGAGAAAAGTCTCGCTGAGCCGATGCGCGATCGGGTTGCCCTCCGCGACGGTGGCCCGCGATTTCTTCTTGGCTTGCGGCAAGCTGATCTTCCTTGTCAGATCTGTTGTAGAATCCGCGGCGACCTTCGAAGCATAATGGCCTCAAGCCTTTAATTTGACCACGAATTTGGAGCGATTATACACATGAGTGACGTCAAGCACTGCCGTTTCCTGGTCATCGGATCGGGGCCCGCCGGGTACACGGCCGCGATCTATGGCGCCCGCGCGAACCTGAAGCCGGTGCTCATCACCGGACTGGAACAGGGCGGGCAGCTGACCACCACCACGGAGGTCGAAAACTGGCCGGGGGACGCCGAGGGTCTGCAGGGTCCCGACCTGATGCAGAGGATGCTGGAGCACGCGGAACGATTCGACACCGAAGTCGTGTTCGACCACATCCATACCGCAGACCTCGGGCAGCGGCCGTTCCGCCTGGAGGGCGACAGCGGCGTGTACACGGCGGACGCTATCGCTATCGCGACCGGCGCCAGCGCCAAGTATCTCGGACTGCCTTCCGAGGAGGCCTTCAAGGGCAAGGGCGTGTCGGCCTGCGCGACCTGCGACGGCTTTTTCTACCGCGAGCGCAAGGTGGCGGTCATCGGCGGCGGCAACACGGCGGTCGAAGAAGCCCTGTACCTGTCGAACATCGCCTCGGAAGTCGTGGTGGTGCATCGGCGCGACGAATTGCGCGCCGAATGGATCCTGCAGAACCGGTTGTTCGACCGCGAGCGGAACGGCACCGTGACGATCCTCTGGGACCACGTGCTTGACGAGGTGCTCGGGGACGACAGCGGCGTTACCGGCATGCGCGTCAGGAACGTGAAGTCCGGAGACGAAACCGGCGTAGAGTTGGCCGGGGTCTTCATCGCCGTGGGCCATGCGCCGAACACCGGTATTTTCGAAGGCCAGTTGGACATGACCGGCGGCTACATCAACATCCGCAGCGGGACCGACGGATACGCCACAGCCACGAGCGTGCCGGGAGTTTTCGCGGCCGGCGACGTCTCCGACCACGTCTACCGCCAGGCCATCACATCGGCCGGTTTCGGCTGCATGGCGGCATTGGACGCAGAACGCTGGCTCGGCGAGCAGGACTGAACCGGGGCGGGTGTCCCGCGGTGATCAGGTGAGCGTCACAACGCGCATCGTCACCGATTTCGGCTCCATCGACCCGGGGGACTGGGAGCAGCTGGACCACGGCGGCAATCCCTTCGTGTCACATGTCTTCCTGGCCGCCCTGGAATCTTCCGGGACGATCGACGCGCGGTCCGGCTGGACGCCGCAGCACCTGGCGGTGTTCGAGGGCGACCGCCTGCTGGCGTTCGCTCCGACCTACATCAAGACCAACTCCCATGGCGAGTTCGTGTTCGACTGGGCCTGGGCGGACGCCCATCACCGGCACGGGCTGGCTTACTATCCCAAGCTGCTGACGGCCGTCCCCTACTCGCCCGTGACCGGTCCGCGCCTGCTCACCCGCCGTGGGCACCCCGATCCGGCGGGGCTGCGCGAACGCCTCGTCCGGCTTGCTCTCGGCCTGTGCGAGGAGCGGGGTTTCTCCTCCTGGCACTGCAATTTCACCAGCGCGGCAGACACTCCGGCACTCGGCTCGGCGGGTCTGCTTTCGCGCGGCGATTGGCAGTTCCACTGGCGCAATCGCGGGTATGGCGACTTCGAGGAATTCCTGGGCTGCCTCAAGTCGCGCAAACGCAAGAACCTGCGGCGGGAACGGCGCCAGGTGAGCGAAGCCGGCATCGAATTCCGGTGGGTGACCGGCGGCGAACTGGACGAGGAGGAACTCGATTTTATCCATGCCTGCTATGTCCGGACATTTCGGCTGTACGGTAACCACCCGGCCCTGAAGCGGAGTTTTTTCGCCTGCACCGCGGCCGGGCTGGGCGACCGGTTCCTGGTGGCGCTGGCGACCCGGAACGGGCAACCCCTGGCCATGAGCCTGTTCCTGGCGGGCGGCGGGCGCCTGTACGGCCGTTACTGGGGCAGCGTCGAGGATCTCCCGGCCCTGCACTTCGAGGCGGCGTATTACCAGGGTATCGAGTATGCCATCGCGAACGGTATCGACGTGTTCGAATCGGGTGCGCAAGGCGAGCACAAGATCAGCCGGGGCTTTATGCCGGAACGGACGCGATCTTTCCATTATCTGCGCGAAGATGCCTTCCGTGCCGCCATCGGGCAGTACCTGGACCGCGAACAGGCGTGGCAGGCCGAATATCGCGAACAGCTGGCGGAACACGATCCGTTCCGCGAGGTCGCGACGTGAGGAGCATCCTGGATCTGCCCCGTCTCGGCGAAAATCCCGAGGCGCCCTTCCCCGATACCAGGATGGCGCTCAGGTCACCGAGTGGCCTGCTCGCCTGGGGCGGCGACCTGGACCCCCGGCGCCTGCTGCGCGCCTACCGGGTGGGCATTTTTCCGTGGTATTCCGACGGGCAACCGGTGTTGTGGTGGAGCCCCGCGCCGCGCTGCGTGATCTACCCGGCGGAGGTATACCTGTCGCGCCGCACCCGCCGCCGGTTCAACAGCGGCCGCTACCGGCTGACGGCGGACCGCGCGTTTGCCGAAGTCATCGCCGGTTGTGCGGGGCCGCGGGCCCACGACGCCGGCACCTGGATCACGCCGGACCTGCGGC
>CALKKN010000249.1 GCA_937995275.1 uncultured Lysobacterales bacterium
GCGGATTGATCGCGGCACTACCGAAAAGGCCGTCCACCCTGTCCGCTTTTTCCAATATGCCCTCTTCCTTGCCGATTGACTCTGGCTTTTTGCCCTGACCCCAATAATTACGATAACTTTCATCCTGTTGCGCTTGACAAGCACTGGGATAAAGATATACGTTGTATGAGCAGAGTTGTAACTCTACTGGCTGCAGACTTCCCTGCAGTCAAACCTCTTCTTCAAAGGAATGAGGGATGACTAATATAGGAGGGGAGGGATGACCAAGCAATTCGTAGCACTATTCATACTGGTCGTCATCGCGATTATCGCGGGTGTGACATTCACCAACATCGTTATCTACGAGTCGACTCAAATCTACGACCTCGATGTAATGTACGGTTCAATCTTCAGCTTTCTCGACACGGTAGTGTTCAAGCTGGCCGAGCAGAATGGGGCCGTCGAGTTCTGGATCTCGGAGGCGACTCGCGAGGTGCAGATGGCGGAAGCCGAGCTGTTCTACTGGAATGAGTACATCTTTGAGATCATCAATGGGACATAATTCCTAGGCTTGCAGCCTTGGGCCTCGGCCCGGCATCGCATCGCCTGAGCGATCGGATAAACGTGCTCCCCTTCTCGCATGGGAGGGGGAGCACCATTCGGGGGGGCTGAAGTGATGGCATACAAGCGCGCAGGCGTCGAGGCGGCGAGACGCCCGGACCGGGCCCTGCATGTTGCGGCGCTGTTCGGCGCGCTGCTTCTATACGCGAGCGCGGCGCTGTGCCAGGAGTCCCCATCCTCATCTCCATCCCCGGTCGGGGATCTGCGCGCCGATGTCGACCTCAACGACGTCAGCGCTGAAAGCGCGCTGCGCTTCCTGGCCGAGATTTACGATGTCTCCCTGACCACCGGGGAGTTGCCTGACACCCGGGTGACGCTGCGCCTGAGAGGGCTGAACGCCGCCGAGGCGTTCGAGGTCGTAGCCCTTACCGCCGGGCTCGAAGTGGAACGTCACGGCTCGGTCCTGTTCGTCTCATCCCGGGCCCACGATGGCGCAGCCCGCCGGATCGTCTTCGGCCCTTTCCCGTGGACCTCGGCAACAAGTCACGAATGGCTGGCCGCGACCGGTGTCGAGTCGACGCCGGTCGGTGACGACGCGGTACTGCTCGAGGGCGCGGAGGCGTCGATCGCGGCGGTCGTGGAAGCCATCGAGGCTGCCCGGCCGGGTCTGGTCGTCGAGCAGGTCTTCCCTCTCGGCGCGGCTCCCGGCGAGGAAACCCTGCAGGCGGTGAGCACGCTTCTCGATCCCGAGCTCGAGTCCGCCAGCTACGACCCGACCGGTCACCTCCTGACCGTGTCGGCCCTGCCCGCCACCCTGGACCACGTCGAGCCGCTGCTTGACAGGCTGACGCAGTCGCCGGAGCAGTACGAGATCGAGGTCAAGGTGGTGGAGGTTTCTACCAATGCCCTCAGGCGCATCGGCGCCCAGGGTTTCTTCAGCCTGCAGGCGAACCTCGGCAATTACCCAACCACCTTCCCGATGGAGAATCTGGATGACTCCTTCACCTACTTCCCTTCACCGAACGAACTGGCGGAGCTGAGCAACACCGCCAGCCGGCTCGGCTCCCAAGCGGTGCCCATACTGCCAGGGTCGCTGCAGGAATCAGGCTTCCGCTTTGGCAGCGTCGATGCACGCGGCGTTGGCCTGTTGATCGAATTCCTCGAGCAATCCGGTGACGCCCGGGTCATGGCCACGCCGAAGGTCACCTCGCTCGACAACCGGCAGGCTTTGATCAGCATGGTCACCACGCTGCGCATCCCCACCTACACGCAAAACGTGGCCTTCGCCACGACCGCCGTGAGCGGTATCGAGAAGATCGACGTCGGCACCACGCTCGAGGTGCGGCCGCGACGAACCGAGGGCGGCATTCTGCTGGACGTGACCCCGGAGGTCAGCGAACTCGTGCCGACGGTGGCCGCCTTCAATCCGAAAGGGCTGAACCAGGACTTTCCGACGGTCATGCGTCGGCGTACCCAGACCGAGGTGATCCTGGATGAGGGCGAGACCCTGGTCATCGGTGGCCTGGTGATCGAGCGCGAGCGAGAGACGGTGGGCGAAACGCCCGGTCTGTCGAAGATTCCCTGGCTGGGGCGGGCCTTTCAGCGCAAGGCCACGGAGTCACATAACTCGGAGTTGCTGGTTTTCGTGACGCCCCACGTCCTGCCACCGCCCGAGGAGCGGCAAGCCAGGGTGCGGGTCGATAACAGCTGGTTGCCGACCGAACTGGCGTGGCAAATCCAGGCGGCGCGGGGTTTGCTGACCAGCCCGACACCGGACGCGCGGGTCGCCGGCACGCGCATGCTCGATCAGATCGACGATGAGCTCCTCGAGGCGGACCTGGACGTCGGCCAGGAAGTCGTTCGCCTCGGTGCCGACTCCGCTCCGGAAGTGCGGGCGGCGGCAGCCCTGTTCCTGCTTCACCGGCGGCCGGAGACCGCCATTGGCGAGATTCTCCGGTTCTCCGACGGCCGCTCAGTGGCGGTCACGGCGGTGTCGTCCGAGATCGCGCCGCACCAGCGCGCCGCCCTCGCCGAAATCCTGTCCCGATCGCCCGGAGGGGTCGACCTGCTGGTGGAACGGCTCGAGCAGTCGGCCGAGGCGCGGGATCCGACAGCGACCGGGAATCTGCTCGAGGCCCTCGGCGTGGCGGCACCCGAGAGCGCGGCGCGGCTGGCCGTGGACCTGGCGGCGCGAACCCCTGGCCTGCTCGCCCAGAGACAGCTCATCGACGCACTCAGCGGCGCACCCGGCGACCACAGCGAATTGGCGGCTTTGGCGCAGACCGGCAAATCCGTGGAAACGCGCGCCTACGCCGAGGCCGGATTAGTGCGGTCCATCGGGACGCCGGGGGCCTCGGCGAACGCCGAACTGGGAGCCCGGATCCAACGGTTCCACCTCGGAGTGGCCCAACAGCCGCCCACCGAGGCCGGTCTCGGATGGAACGGCAAGCCGGCGGAGATCGCCATCTCGGGGGATCCTCTCGGCGTCGATCTGACCCGGGTAGCCCTCGACCTTCTCGCCGCCAGGGCGCCGGACCTGCGCCAACTGGTCGGCTTCGCGCTGGCGCGGATCGACGTCGGCACCGCGGAAACATCCGTCGATCCGCAGGATCGCAGCGCGCGTCTCAAGACCGCCGGGGTCACCCCGGAACACCTGGCCCTGCGCATGGTCCGGCTCGCATCGATCGTCTTCGACTCCCGGGTGCTGGGCTTCCCGGCATACGGCGAGCGGGCGCTGGCCCACGCCGTCCGCCAGGAGATTCGCGCCCTGGAACGCCTCACCGGAGCCTCCTGTTCCGCCGACTGCGCTGACGGAACGGTGCTGGAGGTTCTGGCCGGCGATGCGGCCCGGGAGGCAGGGGATGTCTGACCGGCGTTTGCCAGGCGGGGCCGCGATCGGACTGCTGGTCTGCGTCCTGCTGCTCGGGTGCGCCAGCACGCCGCCGCCTACGGACCTCGAGTCGATTCAACCGGACGCCCCTGCGGAGTTGATGCACGAGGCGCCGGCTGCTCGCGACGCGCTCGAAGAGGGACTTCGCTGGATCGTGCGGGACGCGCCCGGGACCAACGCCACGCCGCCCCGGAGAAAGCCATGAGAGGAGGTGAGCGATGAAAGTGGGGGCGGTGGCGGTGCCGGTGATTGTGGTCGCCCTGATCTTCGCCCTCGTATGGGGCGTCTCAATGGCGACGATGCAGGCCGGCGCCAGGGCGGTCGAAGGCGGCCTCGAGATGGTGCGCCTGCAGCTCAGGGTGGCGCGCATGCAGGAAGAGGTCCTGCGCCTCTCCCGGCAAAGCCTGGAACTGCAGCTCGCAGAGCTCGATGCCCTCAAGGCGGGAGCCGCTTCCCGGAGCCCGGAGACGGTCGACCACGACGACCCGGGCGCAGGTACGGTTGAGCTCGATGGAAACCGCGAGACCGGATCCCAGAGTGAATGGCCGAGGGTTGAACCGCGGTCCGGATCGACCACTACTGCGGACAAATAGTGCAGCGCGCCGCCGAGAAAGCACCCCACGGACGCCGGCCCGAGCTGACCCTGCTCGATGGCTTGCGCGCGGTGCCGCCCGGTGTCGCGCGGCGCTACCAGGTGATCCCCTTGCGCTACGAGGGCGATCGGCTGGTGGTCGGGGCGATCGACCCTGACAACCTGGCGGCCCTCGATGCGCTCCACCGCCTGGGCCATGCCCGGATCGAGCTCGAGCCGCTGTCGCAGGAGCGCTACCGCGAGGTGATGCAGAGATGGTACGGCCCCGTCGGGGATATCGCCGAGTTCGCGGCCCGACTCCCCCCACGGCTCGACCCTGGCGAACCATCGCTAGGTTTTGACGACCGGAGCGATGAATCGCCGGCAGCGCGCTTTCTCGCCCTCACCCTGACGGCCGCCCTCTCCGAGAACGCCACCGACGTCCACTTCGAACCCGATCGCATCTCGCCGAGAGTTCGCTTCCGGGTGGACGGAGTGCTGGTCGATCGGGTCGCCCCCCCACCCTGGCTTGCGGACCGTGTTATCGGCCGGATCAAGTCCATGGCGGGGCTTGCGCTCGGCGAATGCCTCTTCGCCCAGGACGGGCAACTCAGCTTCCCGACGCCGGCCGGGTCGGTCTCGATACGGGTGTCGATCGTGCCCAGCGACAGGGGCGAATGCGCGGTGCTGCGGCTTCTCACGGTCGAGAACGAGGTCCCCACGCTGGAGCAGTTGGGAATGCCCGCCGCGGTCCGCCTACAGGTCGTCGAGGCGGCCGCCGGGCAGGAAGGCCTGATCGTCTTTGCCGGTCCCACCGGAAGCGGCAAGACGACCTCGCTGCACGCGTTGCTGGAAACGGTCGACGCGGACCGGCGGAACATCGTTTCGATCGAGGAACCGGTCGAGATCCACTCCCGCCGAGTCCGGCAGGTGCCGGTACGCCGCGAGACCGGCCTGGACTTCGCCAGTGCGCTGCGCTTCGTCCTGCGCCAGGATCCCGACGTCATCCTGGTCGGCGAGACCCGCGACACCGAGACTGCCGAGCTGGTGCTGCAGGCCTCGCTGGCGGGCCACCTGGTCCTTACCACCGTACACGCTTCCAACGCGCTCGGGGTCTTCGACCGCTTCGCGCAGCTGGGGGCGGACCGTCGGCTCCTGGCGCAGGTTACGCGACTCGCCGTATCGCAGCGGCTGATCCGGCTGATCTGCCCGCACTGCGCGGGTAAAGCGTGTTTCGCCTGCGACGGTACCGGCTTGAAAGGGCGTACTGGAGTCTTCGAGCTCGTCACCCTCGGGAACGAGCTGGCCGAGCTGGTCCGCCAGGGTGCCCGGCCCGGCGAGCTGAGGGCAGCCGCGCGGGCCGCCGGCATGAGGACCCTTCAGGAAGCCGCAGCGGAACTCGAGCGCAAGGGCGCGACCACGGCTGCCGAGATCGAGCGGGTGCTGGATCTCCAGGGCCGTTCCGGCAGCCCGGGAGGTGACTAGTGTCCGCCGTTCCAGGCAAGTCGGGGCGTGCCGCGACCGGTCGCCCTCGATGCACCGTCGGCCTCGATCTCCGCCACCCATCGCGCGCCGCGGCGGTTGCCGTGGACGCCAAGGGACAGTTGCGGGCCTGGGCGTCGATCCGCGGTGAAGGCGACCCCGTGGCGCTGACCAGGGCCGCCCTCGAGACACTCTCCGTACGTCCGAAGGAGGTGGGGGTTCTGGTCGGCTCCGAGCAGGTCCGGGTCGGGGTTTACGAGGGAGCGCGTGCGCCCGGCGAAGGGGAGATCACCGAGGCGCTGGTGGCCGAGGGCCACGAACCGATCCTCACCCCGGCGATCGCCGCGTCATCGGCTGGATCCGGCGCTTGGCTGGTGGCGGGCTGCGACGAAGAGAAGGCGCGATCACTGGTCGATGGACTCGCCGAGCTGCTGGTGCTGGAACCCATGCTGGCAGTCGATCGGCTGCTGATCCTGGAGCACCTCCAACCCGGAACGGCGGCTATGGAGATCACCGAAGACGAACTCCTGATCGTCACCAGGCCGGCAGACGCGGCGCCCCTCACGCGGTCGCTCCCCACCGCGCGCAATGCGGAACAGACGCAGTCGGAGGCCCTGCGCACACTGGAGACGATCGGCGGTGCCCGGTCGATCCGGCTGCTGGGCGCGAGACGCGATGAACTGCGCCAGATGCTCGATCAGCAGGGGCTCGACCTGCACCAGGAGGCGCTTCCGGCCTGTGACGGGGAGCCACTGCCCGCCGACCTCGAACTGGCCTGGCGCCTGGCCACCGCGGTTAACCCCGCGGAAATTTCCAGTCCTCAATTGGCGAAGCGCCGCCAGAGCATGCAGTGGGCGCGGAGGGCAGCTATCCTGGCCGTCGCGGTCATCGTTCTGAGCGCGATCCTCGTCGCTTTCGGCATCTCCGCGGCACTGAGTATCCGTGCAGCACAAAATGCCGACAGCGCCGGATTGGCGGCGACCCAAGCCCAGATCAGGCAACTCCGGGAAGCCGGGGCATTGGCTAAAGAGGTGGAACGGCTGCGCGCGCAGATGGGTCCGCGGGGCTTGCCCTGGCCGCAACTGGCCGGACCGATTGACGAGCTGGCGCGGCGGAGCCCTCCGAGCATCGGCTGGGAGCGGCTCGCGATCGTCGAGGGCGAGCTGGAGCTCGAGGTTTCCTCGGCCGGGGCGGTGCCGTTGGTCGACCTGGAACTGGCGCGCTCGACGCTCGAGGGCGGCCTCGGGTTCAGTAACACTTCCTGGGACGAACCGGTTCCGGACCCAACGGGACCCGGCTTTCGCCAGACCCTTCGCGCAACGTTGGCGACCCCGCCGGGCAGCGTGGGGGAGGCGCGATGAAAACCGCCTGGACGCGAACCTCCATTCTCCTGGCCGGCGCACTGGTGGCCCTGGTGGCGGCAATGTGGATTCTGCGCATGGTGGCGGTGCAGGCCGCCGTTCCGCGCATGCTCCAGGCCGCCCAGCAGACATTTCAGGAGCGCGGCGGGGCGCAGGGCCTGGCCGATCGGCAGCGGATGCTGACCGAGATTCACGCCGGTCTGGAACGTCAGCGCGCGGCGATGAGCTCGGATGCAGAGCTTTTCAATCGTCGGCTTGGAGAGGTGTTCGATGAGCTGGGGCTCGTCGTGACGACCTCGAGCGGGTGGCGCACGCTGCCCGGCTTTGCGAATGAGCGCGCAGCGGGTTTCGAGCGGGCACTTACCGGCTCGGGGGCGTTCGGAGATTTGCTCGACGCCATCGGGACGATCGAGAGTTGGCCCGACCAGGCTCGGGTGAGGTTCCTGCAGGTCGTCCCGGAGGGGCCCGGGTCCGTATCCTTCAGTCTGGATATCGCCGTGGTACGGCTGGCGCCATCCGCCGGAGAGGGAGAGAGCTAGCGTGCTGAGCAAGAGGCTTCTGTTCGTCGTCGCGGGTGTGGTGATTGCCGGACTGGCGGTGTTGCTGGTCCTCCGGGGCCTGAACGCGCAGCGCCCGGAGCCCGCCGGAGCGAGCGACGCGATCGCGGAATCCACCGGCGATCCGACGCCCGAGGGCGGCAGGGCGAGCGGGGAAAAATCGCGACGGTGGCAGGAGTTCACCGGCGGTGCGGCGCGGAGCTCCGATGAGGTGACGACGGCCCTGCGGCCGATCGAGCGCCAGGCCCAGGCTGCCGGGAAGCCGTTCGATCAAGCCTACGCCCGAACACAGTTGGGCCGCCTCGGGTTCCGTCTCGAAGGCATTGGTCGCGGCGAGGAGCCGTTGGCCCTCATCTCGGGACGGGTGGTGAGAATCGGCGACCGCATCGAAGGCTACCGCGTCGAGTCGATCGACCGCTCCGGTGTCCTGCTGATCGGCCCAACCGGCATGCGCCTCGATCTGGCGCTGCAGCAGCGATCGGCCGCGCGGGGGAACCTGTCGACGGGGAGCGACGACTACGCCGGCGGTGGCGCCGGCGGGCAGCAGAGCAGCGTGTGGCGGAGCACGGACGGGCTGCGGGCTCGGCCCTACTTTCCCGACGGCAGGCCCGACATCAGGCCCACCGACCCGAACCTCAAGGTCAGGGAAAGATTGAAGAACGAAGACCTGCCCTGGGATCGAAACACGCCACCGTGGCCTCAAGGCCCGTTTCCCCAACCGCCAGCGGCGTACATAGAGCGTGAGCGCGAACAGCAGAAGAGGCAACGGTAATGAGCGGTGATGGCCGGCGCCTCGGCCGGGTCCTCCCGGAGGAGGCGATCAGTGCCCTGGCCGACCTCGTGGCCGCCGGCTACGGCATTTCCGCCGCGCTGGAGGTCCTGCCCCGGCGGGCGTTGAAACCCGCTGTCGTCCAGCGACTGGAGAGCGAGGTCGCAGAGCTCCAGGCGGGCGGGGCGCTGGATCTGGCACTCGAGCGTCTCGGTCTCGAGATCACGCCCGCCGTGCTCCGCGGCTCGCAATCGCACTCTGCCGATATCGAGGCTGCCCTGCGCGCCGACGTCGAGGCCCGGACGGCGGCGGCGGCGGCGCTGCGCAAGACGCGATCCGGGGTCCAGCTGTTCGGGATCATCGTCGGCGGCATGGCCCTGTTCACCTTCATCCTGGCCTTCTTTTTGGTGCCGGGCATGATCAAGGGCGTTGCCGGTTTGGCCCAGGGATCGGAACTACCCCCGTCGCTGGTGCGATTCGAGCAGTTCCGTGACACCTGGCTGGCGCTCGGCGCCGGCTTCCTGTTGGCCATGACGGCGCCCTTCGTCATCTATTCGGGCATTGTCGGCCGGTCCGAGTGGAGGGCCTTCCTGCAAGACTTCCGCCTGTACCTGCCGTTTCTCCGGCGGCATGCGATCGCCGCGTCCAGCGCCCGGCTGCTGGAGGCAGTGGCGCACGAGGAGGCGGCGGGAATCCCCACCAACCTGACGCTCCGGCGGGTCCAGAGAAGGGAGCCGGTGCCCAGGCTGCGGAACGATTTGGGACTGGCCGCGACCCGGCTTGAAGCCGGCGACTCCTGGGAAGCCTGTCTGCGCGGGACGTTGTTCGACACGCCGGTGCTCGCCGACTTGGCCAGCCTGGCAAGCCGCGGAGCGCGACCGACCCAGGGCTGGCGCTGGGCCGCCGCCCGCAATCGGGATGAGGCGGTAAAGTCGCTGCGCCGCGCCATCGTGGCGGCGGCGGTGGTAGTGTTCGTACCGTCGTTTCTCTACATTCTTGTGTTGATGAACGCCGCGGCGGTCACCTCGTCGGTGGCGCAGTTCGAAGCCCTCAGGCAGCAAGTGGAACTGTTGACCGACGAGGTCGAGGAAATGTTCCAGAACGTAAGCCCGCAGCGGTGAGCCGGCAAGAGTTGCGGCGCCGCAGTTTGGTCAAGAAAATACTCGCTCGCCTAAATGTTATGGTGCACCCGGCAGGATCGGGCCGGTCGCCGGAATGTCGTGCGTCGCCGTCGGTGGGCCTGATCGAAGCATTCTGATAGATCGTTTCCCTCCATTGGCTGAATTTCATTAGGCGGCTGGGACTCTGTTGTCCAGCAGGGCGGAATCCGCGGCAGAAGACTGCGCAGCTAGGAAGTATCCATGGGTGAGGAAGCGTTTGGGCGCGATTTGGTTCACCTATCGCGGTGAACTGGTCTGCGCTCAGAGAGGTGGGTCCATTCCTTTAGACAGCCAAACCCTTATGCGTTTCCATCGCAGCACTGGCTGAAGATCAAGACCAACAACCCGATGGAGCGCCTGCTCAATGAAGCCGACCCTGGCCAGAGAGTTGGTGCTCGATGCCATCCTGATGGCCGTGTGGCGACGCCGACCGAAGCAGGGGGTGACGATCCATTCCGACCAGGGTACGTAAAACGGCGGCGACGGCTGGCAGCGCTTCTGCCGTGATCTCAATCTCGAACCCAGCATGAGCCGGCGCGGCAACTGCTGGGACAATGCGCTCGTCGAGTCGTTCTTTAGCAGTTTAAAGAAAGAACGCATCAAGAAACGCATCTATCAAACCCGCGAACTGGCGCGCGCCGATGTGTTTGACTACATCGAAGTGTTTTACAATCGACAGCGCCGCTACAGCCATCTGAGCAGTGTCAGCCCGGAGGCCGTCGAACAGGCC
>CALKKN010000250.1 GCA_937995275.1 uncultured Lysobacterales bacterium
ACGGGCCTGCTCCGCCCAGTAGACCCCCTGGTCCGCGGTGATCAGAACCGGGATAAGGCTGTGGTCACGGAAGGCCTGCATGCTCGGTTCGGTAACGCCTTCGAACACGTAGATTTCCGCGTCCGGGAGCAAGCGGCGCAGCGCGATCCCCTCGCGGTGCGTCGCGGTGAAGAACTGCCTGCAGCCCGCGTGGAACAGGGTCGGGGCGATCCGCGCGATGCCGAGGCCGTAAGCGTCCGCCTTGACCACGGCCGCGCAGGCGGCGGGCGCCACCCGGTCGCGGCAAAAGCGGTAGTTCGCCGTCAGCGCGTCCAGGTCGATCGTGATGAGTGTGCTCAAGTCCGCCGGTTCCTTGCCGTTGCCCGGGTCAGCCCGTTGGCTGCCGACAAACGGGCTCGCCGTGTCGCTTCCTGGGCCGGCAACTCAGGCCGCGCCCATGACGGCCTTGACTTCCAGGAAGTCCTCGAGCCCGTGGCGGCCCCACTCGCGGCCGTTGCCGGATTGCCGGTAGCCGCCGAAGGGCGCCTGGTTGTCGTTCGGCGCGCCGTTCAGGTGGACCATGCCGGTGCGCAGCCGACGCGCGACCGCCATGGCCTCCTCGGGGGCGGCGCCGTACACGTAACCCGCAAGCCCGTAGACCGTGTCGTTGGCCACCCGGACCGCCTCGTCGACGGTCTCGTACGGGATCATGCACAGTACCGGCCCGAAGATTTCCTCACGCGCGATCGTCATGTCGTTGTCGACGTCCCGAAAGACCGTCGGTTTGACGTAGTAGCCGGTTTCCAGGCCCGCGGGCTTGCCCGGGCCCCCGGCAGCGAGCCGGGCTCCTTCCGCGACGCCCGTGGCGATCAGGCCCTGGATCTTTTCGTACTGGGCGGCGCTGACGACCGGGCCGATGTGCGTGCCTGCCGCCAGCGGGTCGCCCACCACCGTGCGCTCGGCCACGGCGGCCGCGATCTGCACCGCTTCCTCGTAGCGGCTGGCCGGCACCAGCATCCGGCTGGGGGCGTTGCAGGACTGCCCGGAATTGGAAAACATGTCGCGCACGCCGTGGGTCACGGCCTCTTTCAGCGGGGCGCTTTCCAGGATGATGTTGGCCGACTTGCCGCCCAGTTCCTGCGCCACGCGCTTGACCGAGTCGGCCGCCGACTTGGCCACCAGCACGCCGGCCCGGGTCGAACCGGTAAAGGACATCATGTCGATGTCGGGATGCGCGGACATCGCCGCGCCGACACCCGGTCCGTCGCCCTGGACCAGGTTGAATACCCCGGCCGGAACGCCGGCCGCATCCAGGATCTCGGTGAATATCGTGGCGTTCACCGGGGCGATCTCGCTCGGCTTCAGCACCATCGTGCAGCCGGCCGCCAATGCCGGCGCGACCTTGCAGCTGATCTGGTTGATCGGCCAGTTCCAGGGGGTGATCAGGCCGCAGACGCCGATGGGTTCCCTGACGACGGTCGAACGCCCGACGGGTTCCTCGAACTCGAACGTCTCCAGCGCGGCCAGGGCGGCCTTCAGGTGCCCGATGCCGCTGCCGGTCTGGGCCTTGCTCGAGAAGCCGGCCGGCGCACCCATCTCGGCCGTGATCGCCGCAGCGAGATCGTCCCAGCGCGTCTTGTAGGCTTCGATGATCGCAGCCAGCAGCTCACGGCGGTCCTGGACGCTCCACCCGGAATAGTCCTCGAACGCCGCGCGCGCCGCGCGGACGGCGCGGTCGACGTCTGCGGCCGTGCCGAAGGAGACCTGCCCGATCGACTGCTCGGTCGCCGGGTTCACGACGTCGTGCAACGTACCGCCGGTGGCGGCTACCCACTCGCCGTCGATGTAGTTTTTGGTGCAGTCGTACATGGCTGACTCCCCGTGTTCATGATGCGGATCGATTCGGCAAACATGGGGGCGTCCCCATGGCAGACCAAGACAGACGCCAGTCCTGGACATGCAGCGGACTCAGGCTGATCGGGGATCAGCCCGGACTGGCGTCTGACCGAAAAGCACATTATCTTGACGCATTCCAGCCACAACCGGCCGAACGAACCGAAAAAGAGGATGAATGCATGCTAGGCCTGATGCAAGACTACCCGCTGTTGACCCACACCCTCATCGACCACGGCGCGCTCAACCACGGTGAGCGCGAAATGGTCACGCGCAGCGTCGAAGGACCGATTCGGCGCTGCACGCTGGCAGACGTTCGCTCACGGTCGCTACGGGTCGCCAAGGCGCTCGAGCGCGACGGCGTCACGCTGGGTGACCGCATCGCCACGATGGCCTGGAACACCGAGCGCCACGTGGAGACGTGGTTCGGGATCATGGGGCTCGGGGCAATCTGCCACACGCTCAACCCGCGACTGTTCGGCGAGCAGCTCGACTACATCGTCAACCACGCCGAAGACGAGATCGTCTTCGTGGACCTGACCTTCGTGCCGATCCTGGAGGCCCTGAAGGATCGCCTGGGGTCGGTCCGCAAGTACATCGTCCTGACCGATGCAGACCACATGCCCGACACCTCCCTGCCGAACGCGGTCGCCTACGAGGAGTGGCTCGGGGGCGTCGACGACGACTTCGCCTGGAAGCACTTTGACGAGAACACCGCGGCTGCGCTGTGCTACACCTCGGGAACCACCGGCCATCCGAAGGGCGTGTTGTACTCGCACCGCTCCAACGTGCTGCACGGCCTGATGGTCAATCAGCCCGACATTTTCGGGCTGCGTTCCGAAGACACCATGCTGGCCATCGTGCCGATGTTCCACGCCAACGCCTGGGCGCTGACCTTCTCCGTGCCGGCGGCGGGCGCCCGGATGGTCATGCCGGGCCCCGGCCTCGACGGCCCGAGCATTTACGAGTTGCTGGACAGCGAACGCGTCACCGCGACCGCGGCAGTGCCCACCGTGTGGCTGGGCCTGCTGCAGTATCTCGAGCAGACCGGCAGCAAGCTGCCCCACCTGGAACGCGTGGTCATCGGCGGCGCCGCTTGCCCGCCGATGATGATCCGCAAGTTCGAACTGGAATACGGCGTCGAGGTGATCCACGGCTGGGGCATGACGGAGATGTCGCCGGTCGGCACCACCGGCAAGATGAAGCACGCGACCTCCACCCTCGACCGGGAGGCGCAGCTCAAGCTCAAGGAGAAGCAGGGCCGGGCGCCCTTCCTCGTCGAACTGAAAGTGGTCGACGACGAGGGCCGGGAGTTGCCGCGCGACGGCAAATCGTCGGGCCACCTGCTGGTCCGGGGGCCCTGCATCTCCAGGGGCTATTTCAAGCTGGAGGGATCGGCCCTGACCGGTGACGGCTGGTTCGACACCGGCGATATCGCGAATATCGACGAGTTGGGCTACATGCAGATCACCGACCGCGACAAGGACGTGATCAAGTCGGGCGGCGAGTGGATCTCTTCGATCGAGGTCGAGAATGTCGCGGTTGGCTGCCCCGGCGTGGCCGAGGCGGCCGTGATCGGATTGCCGCACCCGAAGTGGTCCGAGCGCCCGCTGCTGATCGTCTTGCGCGAGCCCGGCTCGGAGGTCGATGCCGAAGCGGTCCTGGGCTACCTGGATGGTAAGATAGCGGCTTGGTGGATGCCCAACGACGTCGTGTTCGTGGACGAGATTCCGCACACGGCCACCGGCAAAATCCAGAAAATGGCCTTACGCAAGCAATTCAAGGATTTCGAATTCTCCAACTGAGCACCGCGCGCCGAGCATGACCGCTGCAGCCGTATCGCTGGAAGAGATCGTCGAAGCCGCCCTGACGCCGCAGCGCGGCCGCATCGGCCCGCTGTTGCCGGTGCTGCACGCGGTGCAGGACAAGCTGGGGTACGTTCCGCCGGACGCCGTGCCCATGATCGCCAGGGCGCTGAACCTGTCGCGAGCCGAGGTGCACGGCGTCATGGGCTTCTACCAGGATTTCCGCTCGGCGCCGGCCGGCGAGCACGTCGTGCACCTGTGCCGCGCGGAAGCCTGCCAGGCGGTGGGCGCCCGCGAGCTGGAGGCCCACGCCCGCGAGCGGCTGGGCATCGGCTTCGGGGAAACCACCGCCGATGGCCTGGTGACCCTGGAACCCGTCTATTGCCTGGGCAACTGCGCCTGTTCGCCCTCGGTCCGTATCAACGACGAGATTCATGCCAGGGTGTCGCCGGCGAAATTCGACGAATTGATCGCGCGGCTCGAGGCGGCCGAGTGATGGCCGCCAGGGTTTTCGTCCCCCGCGATGCCACGGCCTGCGCCCTGGGCGCCGATGCGGTCGCCGCGGGTATCCGCGCGGTCGCCACATCCCGCGGCCTGGACGTCGAGGTGGTCCGCAACGGCTCGCGAGGCGCCGTCTGGCTGGAGCCCCTGGTCGAGGTCGAGACGGCGAGCGGGCGGCTGGCGTACGGGCCGGTGGAGGCCGGCGACCTGGACAGCCTGTTCGAGGCGGGCTTCCCCGGCAGTGCCGACCATCCGCTGGCGCTGGGGCCCGTGGAAAGTATCGACTGGCTGGCCGGCCAGCAGCGCCTTACGTTCGCCCGGGCCGGCTGGGCCGACCCGCTGTCGCTGGACGACTACCGCCGCCTGAACGGGTTCGCCGGGCTGCAGCGCGCCCTGGGGATGACCCGCCAGGAGATCGTCGACGAGGTCCGGGGATCCGGTCTGCGCGGCCGTGGCGGCGCCGCCTTCCCGACCGGCATCAAGTGGCAGACGGTGCTGGACGCCCCCGGGGAACGCAAGTTCATCGTCTGCAACGCGGACGAAGGCGATTCGGGCACGTTCGCCGACCGCCTCCTGATGGAGGCCGACCCCTACCAGCTGATCGAGGGCATGACCATTGCCGGGCTCGCCGTGGGCGCCGCCGAGGGGTTCATTTACCTGCGGTCGGAGTATCCGCACTGCAAGGTTGTGCTGACCGAGGCGTTGGCGCGGGCGGAACAGGCCGGTTACCTGGGCGACGGCATCCGCGGCACCGAACATACATTCCGCATCGAACTCCGCATCGGCGCCGGTGTGTACATCTGCGGCGAGGAAACCTCGCTGCTGGACAGCCTGGAGGGCAAGCGCGGCCTGGTTCGCTTCAAACCGCCGCTGCCGGCGATCGAGGGGCTTTTGGGCCTGCCCACCGTGGTCAACAACGTGTTGTCCCTGGCAGCCGTCAGCACGGTCCTCGCGGCCGGCGCGGACCATTATCGGGAGTTCGGATCCGGGCGCTCGCGCGGCACGTTGACGGTACAGCTGGCGGGCAATGTCAGGCGCGGCGGCCTCGTGGAGATCCCGTTCGGCGCGACCCTGCGCGACCTGGTGGAAGGTTACGGAGGCGGCACCGCCAGCGGGCGGCCACCCCGGGCGATCCAGGTGGGCGGGCCGCTTGGCAGCTACCTGCCGGAGTCCCTGTGGGATACGCCGCTGGACTACGAAGCGCTGGAAGAGGCGGGCGGAATGTTGGGGCACGGCGGCGTGGTGGTGTTCGACGACACGGTCGACATGGCGCAGCAAGCGCGGTTCGCGATGGAATTCTGCGCGGTGGAATCCTGCGGCAAGTGCACGCCCTGCCGGGTGGGATCGGTGCGCGGGACGGAGATCATCGACCGGCTGATCGCCGGGCGCGACCGGGAACGGAACCTGGCTGTGCTGGAGGACCTGTGCGAAACCATGGTGGAGGGGTCGCTGTGCGCCATGGGGGGGTTGACGCCGTACCCGGTGCGCAGCGCGCTGAGGCATTTCCCCGATGATTTCAGGTGAGCGTGTCGCGGGCCGGAGTCGGAGACCGCCATGCCGGACACGCTCTAGACATCCCTGTGCGCTAATCGAGCGCAGGCAGCGAAGCAGGAGCGATTGCCGGCTTGGCTGGCAGAAGTGCCTGCTGAGCGCCGTCGCGCGTGTTCCCGA
>CALKKN010000251.1 GCA_937995275.1 uncultured Lysobacterales bacterium
GGCCAGCGCCGTTTCGATAAAATCGGCCTTGCCGTGGTCCCGGAAGACGACCCTGAGGTGGGCCACCGCCGCGGCCAGTACCGAAAACAGCGCCTGCAGCAGCGACCAGTCCGCATCCGAGTACCCCGGATCCGGCAGCGCCCGGAGGCCGTGCAGGTATTTCGCCAGGTCCGTCTCCGCACCCAAAACCCCCAACAGGGCCATCATGCGCTCTTTCGCCTGCCTTGCCGGGCCCGGGGCGGCCGGGAAACCGTTCCGCACGTCCACCCTTTTGCGCCATGCCCCGTCCCGGGTCAGCAGCAGTTCGGCGAGCCCGTTCCAGGCCGGCAATCCCGCCAGCGCGGGGGGCGGCAGGCCGTCGAGCCCCAGGCAGGCGCCGAGTGAATGATCCGGGCCGAGCCGCTCCGCGGCGTACTGCGCCAGCTCTGTCAGTTCGGGGGCCGCGGCGGACGGGAAGGCTTCGGCCAGTTTCCAAAGATGGCCTTCAACAGCTCGCCGGAGGGAGCGCTCGATTTCCTCGCGCCGATTGGACCCCAGCACCGGCGGCAGCCACTGGTCGCGCCGCCCCAGCATGTCGGCGATCAGGTCCAGCAAGACCTCCAGCCGGTTGTCCAGTTGCTCCAGCAGGATGCCCAGCGCCCCGGCCAGTTCGGTGCCGGACTCCAGTTCAGCCAGCACCGAGCGAGCGGCTGCCCGGTACAAGGCCGAGGGTTCCTCTTCGATGCCCGGCACATCACCGAACCCGGCGCGCAGTGGCATCTGCCGCGCGATGAACTGGCAGAGCGAGTCGATCGTGCGGATGCGCAAGCGCTGCGGGTTCTCGAGCAGCTTCCAGCCCCGCTGCTCGGCCTGCCGCAGCGCGGAGCGCGCAAGCTGCCAGGTCAGCCGCTCCCAGGCCTCGGCGGGCTCCGCCCCATCGGCGCGTGCCAGCGCCTGCAGAATCCGGGTGCGCATCTCCGCCGCCGCTTTGCGGGTGAACGTAATGGCAACCACCTCTTCCGGATTCTCAACGGCTGCCAGCAGCCCGAGGAATCGCTGCGTCAGCAGCCCGGTCTTGCCCGAGCCGGCCGGGGCCTGCACGATGAAGGAGCGCTCGGGGTCGAGGGCCGCGAGGCGCTGCGACTGGTCGCTGGGGGTAGGATGCGGGCTAGCCACGCCGCCACCCTTCCGAATCGTGGTCGGCAACGCCGGGTTCATCCGTTTCGTCGCCGGAATCGCCGCCCGGCGCGGCCAGGCGCTCCCGAATGCGGCACAGCGGTCCGAGCTCGCAATAGCCCTGCCGGCAGGTGTCCAGCCCGTTCCTGGGGTCCACTTCCGCTCCCCCTTCACGGAAAGCGGCGGCGAGCCGTTCGAGCACATCCGCCCAGTCGTCCAGCACAGCCGGCCAGTTCGCAGTTGCCTCGGCCAGCGGAGCCGGCCGGCCCGCGGGCAGTCCCGGCAGGATACCCGCGTCCCGGACCACGCCGCTGAAGCCGGCCCTGTCAGGGCGGATCTGCGCGAAGGCAACCCCGCTCAGGGCGGCACCGCCCTTCCCGGCGCGACTGGCCGCGCCGTAAAGCGGCAACTGCGGATCGTCGGGCCGTTCGCCAAACCAGCCGGTCGGCTTGATCTCGCCGGTCTTGTAGTCGAGGACCACCCGCGTGCCGTCCTCGAGTTCGTCGACCCGGTCCAGTGTCAGGCTGACCCGCACGCCGCCCGCTTCGAAGGTTCTCTTTTGCTCCAACTCGACCACCCGGAACGCACCGCGCTGCCGCTCCAGCCGCAGCCACTCCAGAACCCGATCCTGCAGGCGCCTGGCCTCCAGCGCCAGGTAACGCGACGACATGGTGACCGGGCTGCGGCGGCGCTGCGCCTCGAGCACCTCTTCGACCGCCGCCCGCACGCGGTCGGCCATCTCCTGCTCAGCCAGCGCGAGCAGCGCGGCCTGCGTCCGCAGGTCCCGCCAGACCGCCTCCATTACGCGATGCATCAGGCTGCCGCTGCGCCGGGGCCCAAGGCCCACCCCCGGGCGATCCAGCGGGCGCGCCCCCAACCGGTGCTCGGCGAAGGCCCGGAACGGGCAGGCGGCCTGGTGCGCGTACACCCGGTTACCGCCCCGTACGTCGGGCTGGCTGAGGCGTATCGGAGCCGCGGCCGGGACCGGCTCGAGCGCCGTCGACGCGCGGATGCCTTCGAACCAGCTCTCACCAGCACCCTCCACCATCAAAGCCACCGGCGCCTCCCCGATGTGCGCGATCAGCGGGCTGCAGCCCAGTTCCGCGCCGCCATCGCGGTCGGGCCAGGAAAACACCACTTCCGCCGCCGCGGCGCCAAGCTGGGCCGTCATACGCGCGGCCCAGGCCCACTGACGTTCCGGCGTGCAGTGGGGCATCCCGTGCTCACGCTGCAACGCCAGCGGAATGAAGGGGTCGGGGGTGGACGGCGGCGGCCAGTCCACGTCCTGCAGACCCATGACCCACAGGTGATCGAAGTCCAGGCTATTGGCCTCGTAGAGACCGAGTACCTGCACCGAGGCCTCGGGGGCGCGCGGCTGGAATATCTTTTCGTCCGCCAGGCGGGCCAGCAAGCCCAGTGCCTGGTCGCGGGTCAGCCGTCCGGCGAAGTCGCCCAGACTGCTCAACCGTGACAACAAGCCTTGCCAGTCCTCCACAGCCTGAAACTCGCTGCTGTCCAGGGGCCGGCCCCGGGGCCAGCCGGCCTGGCGGAGCCAGGCGGCGAATGCGCCCGCCCAGGCGCCCGCGTCCGCCCGGCCGGGCAATGCCCGGTATCCTTCGAGAAGCCCCTCCAGCAGGGTCGCGAGCCCCGGGCAGGCCCAGCGTAGCGGCTGGCCGGTGTCGTCAGTCCGGTCGGCTTCGAAAATGACCGAGGACAGCGGCATCGCGACATCGCCGATCGAGCGCAGGCGCCGGTCGAGCAGGGCGCGCCGACTGAGCTCCGCCCGGCGCTCGCCGGCGTCCCGGGGCAGGCCCCAGTGCGGTGATCCCAGCAGCACACCCAGCGCCGCCGTGTCCACCGGAGGATTCATCAACGACAGCAGTTCGAGCGCCATCTGCACAATCGGAACGCGCGACAGCGGCACGCCCAGTGAAAGGTTCCAGGGATGCGCTTCCGCCGGAGCGACCGGGCGCCGGCAAGCCGGATCCAGCGTGTTGCCAAGGCGGTGAGCCAGCGCTGACCGACGGGCGGCGAGGTCCGGCACGACAATGCCGATGCGCGCCCCGGGGTTGGCCAGCAGAATCCTCCGTGTCCATTCCACGGCCGCGGCGATTTCGTGATGGACGTCAGTGCCGCGAACGCGCCGCGCCCGGCCGGGGCGACCATCCAACTCCACCCATTGTGCTTCGCTGCCGGCTTCCTGCATCGCCCTGACGAGTTCCTGCAGTGCGGGCGCCGGGTCATAAATGCCCACCAGGAACAACCGGTCCGGAACGCTGTACGCTCCCCGTTTGATGCACACAGCCAGCAACCCGGGCAGTTCAGCCGCGGAGGCGAAGCCGCGCTTCACGCATACCGCACGAAACCGGAGCGCCCAGCGTCTGAACGCCTCCCCGTCCTCATTGTCGGCGAACCGCCGGTCATCGAGGTCCAACTGCCAGTCGTGCAACAGTTTCCAGGCCGTCTGCGCCCGCCCGGCGGCCGCGTCGACACGCAGCAGCGCCGGGCCCTCCTCCGCAATGATGGAGGCCCAGACCTGATGTTGCTGCACTGGCGTCAACAAACGGGGTAACAGCGAGGTAAAATCGGTCTGCAGCTGGTCGAATGCCTCCACCAGCCAGGCATCCAGCGGGATGACCGCCGGGGTCGGCCAGGCCTCGCGGCCCTGATCGAGCATGTGCCGCCCGAATTCCGCCTTCAGATGCCGCGAGAGGCGCGCGTTGCCGGTCAGGACGGCCGCGCCGTCCGCGAGGGCGCCGAGCAGCCCGCTGCGGCTCAGACGGGTGGCTTCCGCTGCATCCTGATGGTTTTCCATGTCAGCCGCTCCCGCTCGATCGAGATTCCGGATGATAGGGGCGAGCGGTCTCAGAACCTGAGAGGCGGGACTGGCGATGGCTGCCGCGCAGCGGAGGCGGCAGCGCGTTCACTGGTGCGTCAGGACCGCCTTCCAGCCGAATGGGGTTTTGACATAGACCGTCGAGAACCAGGAGTCGATCGACGAACCATCCTTGAACGCCAGCCGAAGCTCTCCCCAGGCCAGTGCGTGGTCATCCCCCAGCGGACGGACCTTCACTCCGGAATAGCTCAGCTCGCCGCGGTCTTCTCCACTCCGCGTGATCGATTCGATGTCTGCGTTGCGCTGCGCGAGCGATACCGGGCCTTGCGGGGTGACCAGCACGAAGTCCGAATGGTAGTAGCCGCGAATCGTCTCCACGTCGCCCTCGTTCCAGACCTCCGCGTAATAGTCCAGCGCGGCCTTGATTTCGGCCTCCGTGTCCGCCAGGGCCGACCCGACACAGCAGAACCAACCGGTCAGCAGGGCGATGAGGGCGATGGAACGCATGACACTGAACTCCTGCAGCAGTTTGAACGGAACCCCGTCCAGCTTACCACCAATTCACAAAACCGATATTCCCGGGCCGGGCGCCCGGAAAGCGGCGTGCCGCGGGCTCGGCGAGATGGCGGCAACGCGTACGCGACCTGACCAGATCGCCGGCGATCCGGCCATCACCCGTCGCAACCGGACTCACATGGTCGACCGGCGCGGCCCGGCGTGGTTGCGCTCGAAGTTCTCCTGGCAGGGACTGCAACGCGCGGCGGTCGGCTGCGCCCGCAGGCGCCCGGATTCGATTTCGACGGCGCAGTCCGCGCAGACACCATACTGCCCCCTGGCCAGCCGCATCAGCGCGGCATCGATCTGACGAACTTCCTCCACGTGCAGGTCGATGATCGCGAGCTCCAGGTCGATCAGCAAATCCGCCACGGACTCCTCTTCCAGGTCGTGCACCTGGCCCGCCAGGTCGATATAGTGTTCGTGGTCCGACTCGAGCAACTCCTGCCGGATCTCCTCGCGGACCACGCGGTACCGGTTTTCGAGCACCTGTTTGTATTTGGCCAACTGCCTGTCGCTGGACATGGGCCATCCCCTCTTCAGCTCCATCTGCTGGCCTCACGATATGCAGGATTTCACGGCAACAAGATGACGTGGCTCAAGAGAAGCGCCGAATGGCCGATTTTTGCTATGATCGGCGCCTCTTTTTGCCACCGGAACAGCCCCCATGACCATCCGATACATAGCACTGCTGGGCATCTGCAGCCTCGCAGCGGGCCTGCTGAATGCCGAAGAACCTGCCGCCGGCGACGACTGGGATGTGTCTGCGCCGCCCGGTGACGCGCGCGAGATCGATATCGACGTGCGCAGCGGCACGTGGATGAGCCTGGACGTCAGCCCGGACGGCAGCACCATAGTGTTCGACCTGCTGGGCGATATTTACCTGCTGCCGATCGAAGGTGGCGAGGCGCGCGCCATCGACAGCGGACTGGCCTGGGCGATGCAGCCCCGTTTCTCCCCGAGCGGCTCGGAGATCGCCTACATCAGCGACGCGGGGGGCGGCGACAATGTCTGGATCATGCAGGCCGACGGCAGCGACGCACGCCAGTTGACGCGCGAGGATTTCCGGCTGCTGAACAACCCGTGGTGGTCGCCGGACGGCCAGTGGATCGCAGCACGCAAGCACTACACGACCAGGCGCTCACTGGGCACGGGCGAAATCTGGCTGTACCACCGCGACGGCGGCGCCGGCGTGGCCGTGGTCGAACGTCCCGACGAAAAACACCAGAAGGAGTTGGGCGAGCCGGCCTTTTCGCCCGACGGCCGCTACCTGTATTTCAGCCTCGACAGCACGCCCGGCAGCACCTTCGAGTACGCGCAGGACTCCAACAGCCAGATTTTCGAAATCCGCCGCCATGACCTGGAGACCGGCGAGACCGAGAGTTTCGTCACCGGCGCCGGCGGCGCGGTGCGGCCGACGCCTTCGCCCGACGGCCGCTATCTCGCCTTCGTGCGCAGAATCCGGGCCGACAGCGCGCTGTTTTTGAAAGACCTCGTGAGCGGCAGCGAGATGCCGATCTACCGGGAACTGGACCAGGACCTCCAGGAGGTCTGGGGCGTGCAGGGCCTGTACCCCAACATGGACTGGACACCGGACTCCAGGAACATCGTGTTCTGGGCCGGCGGCC
>CALKKN010000252.1 GCA_937995275.1 uncultured Lysobacterales bacterium
CCTCGCGATCTGGAACCTGGTGCGCAAGAGCGCGGGCTCTAGCTCCTCGGCCCAGAGGTAGCTGTAATACCCGGCGGAATAACCGCCGCCGAAGATGTGCGAAAAACTGTTCAGGAATCGGTTCCATTCCGGCACCGCAACCACCGCTATCCGTTCCCGTACTTCGTCCAGCACCTGTCGCGGCACCGCCGGCCGGTCGGGGTCGTATTCGAGATGGAGGCGCAGATCGCACAGGGCGAACTCCAGCTGCCGCACCAGGAACAGGGCCTTCTGGAAGCGGTGGGACCGCAGCAGGCGCTCTTTCAGGTCGTCCGGCAGCGGTTCGTCCGTCTGGTAGTGATGCGCGTACCTGGAAAGCAGGCTGTCTTCCCAGCACCAGTTCTCGAACAGCTGGCTGGGCAATTCGACGGCATCCCATTCGACATTGTTGATGCCGTTGACCTGCGGCCAGTCGATTTCGGTCAGCAGATGATGCAGACAGTGGCCGAACTCGTGGAAGAGGGTCTGCAGGTCATGATGAGTCAGCAGGCTCGGCTGCTCATCCGTGGGCGGCGCGAAGTTGCAGGTGAGATAGGCGGCGGGCCGCTGGGTCTCGCCGCCGGCGCGACGGCGCGAGAGGCAGACATCCATCCAGGCGCCGCCCCGTTTTCCCTTACGTGCGAACAGGTCCATGAAAATTCCGGCGATACGGCTGCCGTCCTCGTCTTCCAGCCAGTAGAAGCGCACGTCCGGGTGCCATGTCGCGGCCTCTGCATCACCCACCAGCCGCACTCCGAACAGCTCACCGGCAATGTGCCGAAGCGCCTCGAGCATCCGCCCCATCGGGAAGTAAGGCTTCAGATCTTCCTCGGAAAGCCGCAGCTCCGCCTGCCGATAACTTTCGGACCAGAAGGCTATGTCCCAGGCTTGCAGGGGCAGCTCGGCGCCGTGGCTTCGCGCGAATGCCTCGAGGTCGGCGAACTGCTCCAGCGCCGCTGGCCGGGCCCTGGCGGCCAGTTCCTGCAGGAAGGTCAGCACGGCCTCCGGCGTCTCCGCCATGCGCCGGGCCAGCGCGTACTCAACCCAGTTGTCGAAACCCAGCAGGCGGGCCAGCCGGTGCCGCAGGGCCAGCATCTCGTCGATCACCGGCGCGTTGTCCCACTGCCCCGCGTTCGGCCCCTGGTCTGAAGCCCGTGTCACGTAAGCCCTGTACACCTCCTGCCGCAATTCCCGGTCCTGCGCATGGGTCATGACAGCCCGGTAACTCGGCTCGGACAGATCGACCAGCCAGCCCTCCAGCCCCCGAGCTTCCGCATGCTGCTTCAGCATGTTGCGCTCGGCCTTCGGCAGGCCGGCGAGCCGGTCCGGGGTATCCAGGTGCAAGCTCCAGGCCTGGGTGGCGTCAAGCAGGTTTTCGGAAAATTGCGATCCCAGCTGACTCAGCCTCAGGACCCGTTCGCGGTAGGTCTGTTGATCCTCGGGATCGAGGTCGACGCCCTCCATGTGGAAATCGCGCAGTTCCAGGTCGACGATCCTCTGCTGAACCGGGTCCAGGCTGCCGAAATCCGTCGAATCACGAAGCCGGTGGTACGCGCGATAGATACCCCGATGGTGCTGCCGCCAGTTCTGGTGCTCCGTCAACCGCTCCAGGCCCACGTTGTACGCTTCGCGCAGCGGTTCGCTGTCCGCTACCGCCTTGAGATGCGATACGGGGGACCAGGCGCGCGCCACGGCGTCGGCCCACTCCACCTCGGCCTCCACGATGGACCAATGCGGCGCCGCTGCGCCGGCGACGCGATCTTCCACACCGGAGCGGTAGGCCTGCAGCAAGTTCTCCAGCGCCGGCACGATGTGCTCCGGGCGAATCGCCGGGAAATCCGGGAGGTGATGGGGGCGGGAGCTGTCGAGAAGCGGGTTCCGCATAGGGGTTCGGCCCTGCATAATAGGCAACCTGATCAAGCCGGCAATGTTAGCATGAATCGCTGCCGTATCAGTGGCGACAGAACCCGGCGCAATCAAGAGGTAGGCGTAATGAGAAAATTACTGCTCCCGACAATGCTGGCATGGTGCCTGCCTCTGGCCACGGCTGCGGAGGAAGGTGATCTGACCGCTGCTCCCGCAGGCGGACCCTGCGCCTCGGCCGAATATCGGCAGTTCGATTTCTGGATCGGCGATTGGGAGGTCACGCAGAACGGGGAGCCGGCCGGCACCAACTCGATCAATCCGGTCCACGGCGGCTGTGCGCTGCAGGAGAACTGGCAGGGGACCGGTGAGGGCGGCATCAGCGGCAGCAGTTTCAACATCTACGACCAGGCGACCAGCAGATGGCACCAGACCTGGGTCGACTCCAGCGGCTCCCTGCTGTTGCTCGACGGCGGCCTGGTTGACAGCTCGATGGTGCTGATCGGCCAGCGGCCGACCCGGGATGGCAGCGGCCAGGCCACCCACCGCATCACCTGGACGCCGAACGCGGACGGCAGCGTGCGGCAGCTGTGGGAAGCCAGCAAGGACGGCGGCTCTGCCTGGAGCGTGGTATTCGACGGCCAGTACGTCCGGCGGGCGCAGCCAAATTGAAACCGGGCAAGTCGGGTCTGGCACGGCTCGTAGATGCGACCACCTATTCCGCCAAGGGCATCCGTGCCTGTTGGGAGAACGAGGCGGCGTTCCGTCAGGAGGTGGCCCTGCTGCTCGTGTTGCTGCCGTTTTCTTTTTTTGTCGCCCGTTCGATTGAGCAGTGGCTGCTGCTGATAACGCCCTTGCTCCTGCTGCTGATCGTCGAGTTGCTCAACTCGGCGGTCGAAAACGTGGTCGACCGGATCGGCCACGAGTTGCACGACCTCTCCGGCCGGGCCAAGGACATGGGCTCGGCGGCAGTGCTGATTTGCCTGATCATGACCGGGCTTTCCTGGTTTTCAATCGGCTGGAAGAACTTAGCGTGAGCCTCCAGCGGCGAGCGGTCTCCCCAGCCGGCGGGATGGGCTACAATCTGCCGCGAACCGATTGAATTCGTCAACCGCAAGAAGAGGGAAGCGATGGGCAAGGGAAAGAGACATCTCCAACTGGGCGGACTCGTCCTGTTCACTCTGGTTATTACCCTGGTGGCCTG
The DNA here is from genome assembly GCA_937995275.1 of uncultured Lysobacterales bacterium. Taxonomy (GTDB): domain Bacteria; phylum Pseudomonadota; class Gammaproteobacteria; order Xanthomonadales; family SZUA-36; genus CALKKN01. The sequence goes on from CALKKN010000252.1 coordinate 3,086, forward strand.
CACCCCGAATCCGGTGGACCAAAGTCGGGGCGAGACCTTCAAACAGTACGAGACCATCATTCGCTGGAGCCAGTGGGACGCCGCGGCGGACTTCATCGCGCCCGAATACCTCGAGGAACACCCCATCACACGCCTCGATATGGATCGTTTGCGGCTGTTCCGCGTGACCGCTTACACCGTTCGCTCCGCCGGCGTCTACGACGAAGGCATGACGGCCCGACAAACCGTCGAAATCAAGATGTTCAACGCGCACCAGGCCGTGGAGCGCACGATCATCGACCAGCAGGAATGGCGTTACCACGAAGACGTCAAGCGCTGGCTGCTGCACAGCGGGCTCCCCGACCCGACCAAACGCTACTGACCGCGGCTCAGAAGCCGAATACGCTGAAGCCTCCATCGACCGCCAGGCACTGGCCCGTTACGTATGAGGCGGCCGGCATACACAGGAAAGCGATGGCGCGGGCGCATTCCTCCGACTCGCCGACCCGCCCCATCGGGGTACGATCGATCACCGTCTGCAGGAATTCGGGATCGCGTAACACCTGATCGGCGAGCGGAGTCCGGATGTACCAGGGGGCGACCGCGTTGACGCGGATGCCCTCCGCGGCCCACTCGACGGCGAGGTTGCGGGTCAGCTGGATCATCCCTGCCTTGCTCATGCCGTACGGCGCACCCGTACGAAGGTGCGTCAGGCCGGCCACCGAAGCGTTGTTGACCACACTGGCCGGCGCACCCGCCACCAGTGCGGGGTGCAGCAACCGGCACATTTCGAAGCACGACTCCAGATTGGCCCGCTGAACCAGCCGGTACTCCTCGAAGGTCAGGTCCGCCATTCGCTTGCGGACATTGGTGCCCGCGTTATTGACGAGGATCTGCAGCTCGCGGCCGGCAGCCGCGCAGGCAAGCTGCCGGCCCTCCGCCGTCGCCAGATCGGCCGAAATCACTTCGACGCTGCAATCCGGAAGGCCGGCGGCGATCTCGTCTGCAGCGCGCTCGAGCTTCCCGGGTTCGCGGGCGACGAGCACCAATTCGGCCCCGAGCGCGGCGAATTCCCGGGCCGTGGCGAGGCCGATGCCGCTGCTGGCCCCGGTGACGAGAGCCCGCATGCCATCGAGCCGCCAGGCGCTGGGCATCAGATCATTCGACATCGCACAGGCAGTGCGCGGCGACGGTCAGGCCACCGCTGCTACGCATCAGCACGCGGAGGTCCCGGAGAACACTCTCCGCCATCGTGCCGGGCAGATCCGGGATGCCTGTAACGCCCGGGCCGAAGCGCACCATGACGGTGCTGATGATCTCGATCAGAAACGCCTCGAACGGGCTGAGTTCGCGTTCATCGTAGACCGCGCGATAATCGCTGCCCAGACCCGCGATGCGAGCGGCGGCGTCAATGGCTTCCTGCAGGGTTCCGGTTTGATCGACAAGGCCCCGTTCCTTGGCCTGGATACCGCTCCAGACGCGGCCTTCGGCCACGTCGAGTACATCCTGAGCGCTCATCCGACGCGCTTCGGCCACGAGGTCTATGAAATCCTCGTACGTTCGATCGACCGCGCGCTGGAAGATTCGGCGGAGATCCGGGTCCAGGGGGCGGTCCAGTCGCAGTTTGCCGGCCAGCGGAGTGGTGCCCACGCCGTCAGTGCGAATGCCCAGTTTCTCGAGCGGTCGGCCGAAGGTCGGCAGAATTCCGTAAACGCCGATCGATCCCGTGATCGAGGACGGGCTGGCCCATATTTCGTCAGCTCCCATGGAAATCCAGTAACCGCCGGAGGCCGCCACGTTCCCCATCGACACAACGACCGTCTTGCCCGATTCCCGCAGAACCTGGATTTCGCTCCGGATCTTCTCCGCCGCGAAGGCGTCACCACCCGGGCTGTCGATGCGCAGCACAACCGCCTTTGCCTCTGTATCCTCGACCAAGTTGCGCAGCTTTTCGGACAGCGTCACGTCACCGACAATGCCCTGGGGCTGGACACCGCGGACGATCTCACCTTCGGCGACGACAACGACGACCTTGCCGCCCGACGCCAGCGGCTTCTTGAGACCGGTGACCGCAAGGTAGTTCCTGTAATCGATTTGGCGGAATCCCTCGCTGCCCGCAGCCGGTGCGCCCTGCTGCGCCAGCGCAAGGTGCGCCTCGGGCCGGCCCATCAGGCGGTCCACCAGCCCGATCTCCAGCGCGAACCGGGCGAAATCGCCATCGGCCGCATCGACGCGGTCGGCATACTCGTTAATGGCTGCCGAGAGGTCCTCAAGCGGAATACCGCGATGCCGGGAAATCGTCTCCAGGTACTGCTGCCAGAGATTGCCGATCCAGAACAGGTTGTTCTCCTTCGCTTCCGGCGACATGTCGCTGCGCACCCAGGGTTCCACCGCAGACTTGTAGTCGCCGGCCCGAAACAGGTTTACCTCGACTTCGAGCTTGCCGAGTCCCTCGGCATAGTAGTTGCGGTACGCGGCAAATCCGTCGATCCAGACGATGCCTTTCGGATTCAGCCAGACTTCGTCGGCCAGAGCGGCGAGGTAATACTGTTGCTGGTTCAGCGTGTCCGCCAGCGCAACCACCGGCTTGCCGGCAGCCTTGAATTCCGCGACAGCCGCTTCGAGTTCGTGAAGCGAGGCGAGCCCAATGCGCCACAGGTAGGCCGGATCGATCACCAGCCGCACGATCCGGTCATCTTCGGCCGCGCGCCTGACGGCCTCCGTCAGGTCGCGCAGCCGCGTCTCGGAGCGGACCGAGCCGGCCGCCTGCTCGAGTGCGTAGTCCAACGGCGTGCCGCTGTACTCCTCGACGACAGTGCCCTGCGGACGGAGGATCAGGGCCGTATCCGGTTGAATGATCAGCGTGTCGGCGGTGTCGATGAGCGCCAGGATGACGAGATAGAGGATCAGGAAGAAGACGGCGTTGAGAACGACTTTGCGGGCACCGTCGATGAAGTGCCAGATGCCAATAAAAAATCGTGATAGGAAAGATCTTGGTGCGGTCATGGAGCGTTCCTGCGGGCGATGCGCCTATTCTATGTGCCCACCGGTGCGCGCCACAACGGATAGAAGTCATGGGAACAACGGTCGCGGCGCCTGCCGGGTTCCTCGCCAAATTTGTGTGAAATAGGCCACTCGCGTCAGATTCCTGCTCTGTGAGGCGGCGCAGGAATCCTGTATTCACCAGCCGAAGGGCGATGGCACGAAACCTGCATCTCATCGTTCGTCAACAGCAATTCCAAACAGGAGTTTTCACATGGGAACATTCTCTCGCCTTCGCTACGTGGTCGCGGCCAACGTCAACGCCCTGCTCGAAAAAGCCGAGGATCCCGAGAAGTTGCTCCGGGCACTGATCCGCGAGATGGAAGACGCCAGCGAGGAAGCCCGCCTCGCGAGCGCCGACCTGCTGGCCGAACAGCAGCGCACGGCGCGCCTGGAGTCGGAACTGGAGGCGGAAAGCGGCCAGTGGCGTGACCGGGCCGAGAACGCCGTCGTACAGGACCGCGACGACCTGGCCCGCGTCGCCCTGAAGGCCCGCGCCGAGGTCGACGCCCGCCACAAGGCGGTCGTCGAAGAACAATCCCGCCTGGCGGAACGCATCACGCAGATGGAACAGGACATGCTCACGCTCAAGAGCAAGCTTGCGGAAGCCAAGGCCAGGCTCAAAAGCATGCACATGGAAGCGCCCAACGGCGGCAAGGCCGCAACCGTCGAACATTCCACGCCCGGCGAACGCAAGATGCGCCGCGCCATGCAGCGCTTCGACCGCCTGCAGGCGCAGGTTGACAATCTCGAAGCCCGGGTTCGATCCTATGAAGTGGGTGGGGCGGCGCCCGCGGTCTGGCAGGACCAGCCCGCCGAACAGGCGGATCCGGCCATCGAGGCTGAACTGCAGCGCCTGAAGCAGCGCCTCGCCGCCGGCGAACAGCGGCCCGCCGAATCCGAAGAAGCGTGACCATGAAGATCGCCCGCCACGACGATGCGCTGCTGGCCGGCGTCTGCGCCGGTCTCGCCGACCGGTTCGGCTGGAACGTGTGGGCGCTGCGCGCAGTGTTCATCGCGTTCCTGCTGGTCAAGACGCTGTGGGCGATCGCGGTCTACGCCGTACTGGCGGTCGTGTTCCGTCTGTTCGACGGAGAACGGCCCGGCCGGCGCCGCGCGGCCGACGGTCTCGAGTCACCTGAACTCTCCGATCGCAACGACCGTATCGCCGAACTGGAAAAAAGGTTCCGTGAACTGGAGGGCCGCGACTAGCCCGGGCTATCGCTGACAAAGCGCCTGCTGGTGTGGTTGAATCGCATCAGCATCAGAACTGCCGCGATGGACAGGCCGGCAATCATCCCGATCCACATGCCGGCCGGCCCCATCTCGCGCGTGAACGTCAGGTGATAGCCAAGCGTGATGCCCACTATCCAGAACGACACGATCATGTACAGCACCGGCATCCGAGTATCCTTGAATCCGCGCAGCGCGCCCGCCGCGACGACCTGCAACCCATCCGGGTACTGGAACACCGCCGCGTAAAAGAGCAGGCCCACGGCCAGGGGCGCGATCAGCCCGTCATCCGTGTAGATACTGACGATGGCCTCAGGAAACACCAGCATCGCCGTCGCGCTTGCCGTCTGGATGACCAGGATGATCAGCACGCCGATAATCCCCGCGTAACGCGCGCCCGCCGGGTCACGGCGGCCGACGGCATTGCCCACGCGAATGGAGATGGCGCTCGAGAGGCCCACCGGAATCATGAAGAGCAGCGCGGCAAAGTTGATGGCGATCAGGTGCGCGGCCGCCGGCACCGGCCCCAGTCGGCCGATGAACAACGCCGCCAGCACAAACAGGCTGCCTTCGATGAAGATCGCCCCGGCGATGGGCAGACCCACCTTGAGCAGTTCACGGATGATGCGCCAATCGGGCTTCTCCAGGCCTGACATCAGTTCGAACGGCTTGAAGTGGCGGTGGGTCCGGACATACACGAACAGCATCAGGAACTGCAGCCAGATCACGATGGCGGTCGCGATTCCGCAGCCCACCGTGCCCAGTGGCGGCAACCCCAGCTTGCCAAACATCAGCACGTAATTGAGGGGTATATTCAGCAGCGCGCCGGCGACGCCGTAGATCATCGTTGGGCGGGTGTGCCCGGTGCCCTCGCTGAAATACCGCAGCAGCAGGACCAGACACAGACCGGGCGCGCCCCAGGCCATCGCCCGGAGGTAGGCGGCCGCCGTCGGCACGATCTCGGGGGAAATGCCGAACGCCATGAGCAGCGGTTCACTGAAGTAGCACAGCAGGAAAAACGGAACGGCGAGCGCGAGTGCGATCCAGAGCGCCTGCCGCGTCTCTGCGGCCGCTTCGCGTCGGTGCTGGGCGCCGTTCAGTTGCGCCACGCTGGGCTGCACCACCATCAGCGTGCCCAGGACGAACATCAACATCGACGACCAGACCGTGCCCCTGGACCACGCGCGGCGGCTGCG
>CALKKN010000253.1 GCA_937995275.1 uncultured Lysobacterales bacterium
GTTGCCGGCGATCACGGCCACACCGCCCAGGGCCTTGTACATGGCGGGCGGCTCCGCGGCCGGGATCTCCACGACCTGCTCCACGCCGGCGACCGCCAGGGCCGCCGAAGCATCGTAGGACCGCACCTTGCCGAACACGACCGGCGGCCGCGCGATGGCCGCGAACTTCATGCCGGGCAGGCGCGTGTCGGCCCCGTAGTCGGCGGTGCCGTGGGTCATGTCGTGCATGTCGACGATCGGCAGCTCCTTGCCGATGTAGCGGAACTGGTCCCGCGTCTTGAACGTCAGCTGCTCCAGCCCGGGAATCGCCAGCCCGGCGGCCCCGGCCACCAGTTCGCGGTAATCGAGCTTGCGCCCGCTGGGGCCATGGACCACGGTGTGCAAATCCGCCCGGCATTCGGCGACGTCGACGCCCCACTGCTGCGCCGCCGACTGTTCCAGCATCCGGCGCACGGTCGCACCCGCTTCACGCATACGCTGCATGAAATCGCGCACCGAATGGGAGCCGTCGGTGTTCTGGTCGCCGAATTTCGCGTCGCCCGTGGCCTGCTCGACCACGACCCGGTTCCAGTCGGCTTCCATCTCGTCCGCCAGCACCGCGGGCAGCCCGGTCCGGATGCCCTGTCCCATCTCACTGCGGTGGGAGATGATGCGGACCGTGCCGTCGGCGTCGAGGCTTACGTAAACGTCGGGCGACCAGGGCCCGTCGGCTTGCGGCTGCTGTTTGACCGGGATGGGCTCGCTGTCGCGGCTGCAGCCGAACAGGGAGACGCCGATGACGAGCACGCCGCCGGTCTTGAGGAAATCGCGCCGATTGACCTGGCGAATCGGCTCGAAGGCGGCCCCCGCCCGGGTGCGGGCAGCCATGTCGGAACCCACCGTGGCGCCGTTGGCGTGCGCAAATTTCTGGAAGGGGTTCATGCGCCACCTCCCGCAGCCGACCTGATGGCGGCACGGATGCGCTGGTAGGTGCCGCAGCGGCAGATGACACCGCTCATCGCGTCGTCGATCGCGCTGTCGTCGGGCGCCGGGTTGCCGGCCAGCAGCGCCGCGGCCTGCATGATCTGCCCCGACTGGCAATAGCCGCACTGCGGCACGTTGTGCTGCGCCCAGGCGATCTGCAGCGGGTGGTCGCCGCCCGCGCCCAGGCCCTCGATCGTCGTGATGGCGGCGCCGTCCAGCCGCTCCATGCTGACGGAACAGGACCGGATCGCCTGACCGCCGAGGTGGACCGTGCAGGACCCGCACAGCCCCTTGCCGCAGCCATACTTGCTGCCCGTCAGCCCCAGGAAATCCCGCAGGTACCAGAGCAGTGGTAAATCGCCCTCGCCCTCATAGGTGTGTGCCTCGCCGTTGACCGTGAGTTGGATCATGTGCGCCTCTCCCGCCCTTCGGGGCTAATGCGGTTTGCGGAACTTCAGGGGTACCCGGTATGCGCCTATTATCTGCCATCGCCGGGGATTCGCAAGCGGCGGCGATCCGCCGTCAGTACACTTGGCTCTCCATCAGGATCAGCATCATCAGCAGTTCGGCGTTGCGGCCCAGGGCCTGGTCTTCGAAGCGGTCGCCGGTTTGCTGGTTCATGATCTCGGCCGAGTCCACGCGCCGCTGGATCAGCTCGGGATCGACATCGTCGGTGAACATCCGCTGGTAGGCGTCGAGCCGGCCCCCGAGGTCGATGATGGCTTCCTCGGTAATCACGGCCAGTTCTTCCTGGAACTGGTTGTACTCCATCATGTTCCGCAGATAGATGGTCTGGCCGCGGAACGCCTCGACGCGGGGGGCGGCCTCCGGGTTCTCCATCAGGTCCGAATACTCGATGGCGTCGGCGATGGCGTTACGGATGATGATCGCGTCGGCCGCCAACTCGTTGACGTCGACCATGCTGATGAGGATGGGGTTCTCCCGCGCAATGCGGGTCAGACGTGCCTGGATTTCGGCGCTGTTTTCGCGCGCAAAGCGGAACAGCTCTGCCGCGCCGGCCAGCAGACGGTCCTGGTCAACGATTCGCGCGAGCGGCTTCACGTAATCCTCGAGTTGCAGGTCGGCAGAGCTGCCGCCCGCCCGCTTCTGGCGCTCGACGGCCGGCTGCAGCAGATCCAGCAGGGCCGGGTCGACACCGCCGGCCATCAGCGACAGCAGGCTGAGCTGCCGGTACTGTTCGCCGGGCGTCAACGGCTCCAGGGACTCGAAATCGAATGCGGCGGCGGTCGCGAAACAACACAGCCATAGCAGCGCAACGCTCAGCAGCCTGGCGCAGCGTTCAAACATGGGGCGCCCGTGGAATCAAAACATCAGCCTCTGCAAATCGGCGGCAGTACCCGTTCCGACATCCCGGCCGGCCCGAAATTCCCGGGTCCTCGTCTTACGCCCCGGCTCCTCGACCAGCAGCACACCATCCGGCAACCCCGCGCGAAAGGTGCCCTCGAAATAAAACGCTCCGGTTTCATGGGGGTAGCGCGCAATCAGGCCGCCGCTGCCTTCCGGAAAACCGCCCCGCGCGTTGCCCAGAAACTCGACGGAACTGCCGGATTCGTCGACGATGACACCGTAGCCGCGGCCCTCGGCTTCGCCGTCGAGGCAATCGCCGTACCAGCGGCCGACGACCGTGAAACCGGGATACCGGAACAGGCAATTGTCGTCGAACTGCCGGTCGAGCGAGCGGATGCGCGCCTGGTACAGGGTCAGCGTCTTGTTGCGGAATTCGGCGAAGCCCATCGCGGAAATGCGCTCCTTGGACTCCAGCCATTCCATCTGCACGGAAATCTGGCGTTCCAGCGCCGGGGCAATCAGGGCCAGGAAATTCTCGGACATCTTGGCCGATTCCGCGCGGGTTTCCAGGGTCGAGCTCATGGCCCAGATGGAACCGAGCACGAGAACGCCGCTGAAACTCTCCAGCGCGGCCGCGCCGGCGGCGCCGGAAGCGGTCGCACCGTAGATGGCACCCGCCAGGGCCAGGGCGGCCAGCGCCGTCGTCACATTCTGCTTGCGGGCCGCGCTGCGGCGGTCTTGCAGCAAGCGATATTCGCCCTCGATCATCTGCCGCATCTTGCTGCCGTAGTCGCCGTTGTACGTGCCGTCATAGAGGCTGAGCGACTGGGCGGAGATAAAACGGCGCTCGGCCTCGATCAGCGCCTCGGCCAGCTGCAACCGGGAGCGCACGCTCTCGCCGCCGGACCGCGCCAGGAACGCCAGCGCCAGCTCGGGGTCGAACCGCGCCAACGCGTTCTGCCGCGCGAAGAACGTGGCCTTGTCGTGGTCCACCTCGTTCAGCCGCTGCTTGATGCGGGTCGCCGCGCCGCGGACGAACCGTTCGGCGAACGGGTCCATCTCGAAATCGGTCGACAGGTTTTCCAGCAAAGCCCCGTCCAACTGGATTTTTTCGAGCGGGTACTCCTCGACGGCGACCGCGCCTCCCGGCGCAGGGCCGACCGCGCGCAACGGTACGTTCGGCACCTCGGGCGCGCGGCGGCTCAGAAACGCGATGAAATCGAGCGGCCGCTGATAGCGGACCGGCATGTTGTCCGCGCGGCTTTGCAGTGCATTTTCGACCTCTTCCTCCGACAGTTCCCAGGCGGTGCCCATCAGCGGATCGCTGGAAAGCAGCAAGCCATTGGTCGCCGGCTGCAGCCAGCGGTCGCTGTGCACGACAAACAGCGGCGTCACGAGGTCGCCGAACGTGATCGGCGGCGAGTCCATCATCGCCTCCGTGTCCGGGTAGGAGTAGACGTTGAAATCCACCGTGACCACGCTGGGAATCTGTTCGGTCGCCAGGATCGGGCGGCTGTACACGCCGCGCTCGGCGTCCCACATGATGATGTGGGGCGACAGCAGCACGGTGTCCTGCGGCAGCTCCTTCTGCAGTTCCCGGTACAGCGACATCACGTAGTAGTTCGACTTGGCGATGACCGACTGTGCGATGCGGGTCGTGACCTTCTTGGTGCGGTTGGCCGGCGGCACCTCGCCGCCGATGGCATTGATCGAAAAAGCGTGGAAGTACGGCTGCTCCGCGTCGGCATGGATGATGGCCGGATAACGGATGACGACCAGGGCGTCGGCGCGGGACAGGCTGTAGTCGGTCACTTCGACACGCTCGTCCGTCTCCAGCACCGAGGTACGCGACCCCCGCGCCGTGCCCGCGCAGCCGGACAGCTGCACGATGACGGCCAACACGATCAGGCAGGCTGTTACGCCCTGGAATGTCCTCACGAAGCCTCCCACGATGCGCCGGTCAGAACTGGACTCGCCGCAGGTCTTCGGCGCTTGCAGCGCCCCTGTTTCTTCCATCCTGGAACTCTCTGACCCGGGGTTTGCGCCCAGGTTCCTCGACCCACAGGACGCCGTCCGGCAACCCCTGCCTGAATTCGCCTTCGAGGTAGACCGCGCCGGTGGCGCCCGGTGCCTGGACGATCATGGCCCCCGAACCACCGGCCAGCCCCGTCTGCGCCGCCCCCACGTATTCGGTTATCCCGCCCGCGTCGGCGATCAGGCCGTAACCGGTGCCGTTGGCCAGGCCCTCTGCGCAGGGACCGAACCAGCGCCCCGCCCGGTCGGCCGAGCCGTCGAGGAATGCACA
>CALKKN010000254.1 GCA_937995275.1 uncultured Lysobacterales bacterium
CTGGCGCGACACCATCTCGATCGGGGTGCCCTCGATGACCACCTGGTCGGCGGCCGTGATCACCTCCAGCGGATCCCCGCTCCAGATGACCAGGTCCGCCCGGCTGCCGGGTTCGAGGGTGCCGGTATATTCGCCCAGCTCGAAAATCACCGCCGGATTGACCGTCAGCGCCGCCAGGCCCGCCTCGTAGGGAAGGCCGGCGGCGACGGCATTGCCGGCCAACTGCCGGAGCCGGCGCGCATTGTGCGTGCCGCTGCCGGTGAACGCAATCGTGACCCCGGCCGCGTACAGGATGGCCGCGTTGTCCAGCCGGGCGCCTACCTCGTCGAAGTCGCCCGGGAGATTGAGCAGCGGGTCTATCAGCACCGGCACCCCGGCTTCGGCCAGCCGGTCCGCCACCATCCAGGCCTCGGCACCGCCGCTGATGACCGGCTTCATGCCGTGGCGGTCGGCGAATTCGAGCACCTGCAAAATGTCCGCGGCGCGGTCGGCGTCGAACACGGAAATGGCGCCGCTTCGATAGCGCTCCATGGCCTGGCGCCCGGCCAGGGTAAGCAGCGGCTGCGGAATCCATGGCGCCGCCGGGCCCGCTTCGGCCAGGGCCTGCTCCAGCAGCATCCACTGCGCGGCCCGCGACTGGCCGCTCTGCTCGGAGGCGTCGGCACCGATGTCGACGAACAGGACCGGGTCGCCGAGGAAGGGGGAGAATGTATCGTCGAGGGTGACCGGGCGGCCCTGCCCGGCCACGATGCTGCCCCCGCGGGCCGCTCCGAGCAGTGTCCAGGTGTAGCCTTCGATGCGGGTCACCGGGACGGCCGCCGAGTGCGGGTTATAAGCGCTGCTGACGTCGAATTCGGGCCGCGGGCCCTCGAATGCCAGCTTGCTGTCGACGCTGGACTCCTCCAGCGAGATTTCGACCAGCCCCAGTTGCGTGATGCCGGCGAAAAAGCCGGGCGTGACCGGCCTGCCCCTTGCTTCGATCACGGCCGCGTCGGCGGGCCGCGGCAACTCGTTGGCGACCGCCTTGACGCGGCCGTCGCGGACCAGGATGTCGGCGCCCTGCAGCACTCCCTGGGTGCTCATGGTATAGACGGTGGCGTCGTTGACGAACAAGGCTTCCGCGGGCAGTTCCGGGGAAAGCAGCAAAGCGGCGGCGAAGCCGGCCAGGGTGTGCAGGCGTTTCATTCCGGCGCCCCCAGGTTCTGGCCCAGTTCGAAGTCGGACACGGGCTGCCGCGCCGGATCCGCGCGATCGTAAACCAGCGCGCCATCGATGTAGACCTGGTCGGCCTGCGCGTAAACGCTGAAAGGGTCGCCGTTCCAGATCACGACGTCGGCCATCTTGCCCGCCTCCAGCGTACCGGTCTGCTCGAGGATGCCCAGCGAGCGCGCGGCATTGGCGGTAATCCAGCGAACGGCGCGCTCCGGCGGGATGTCCAGGCCGGCCCGCCGGCCGCTTGTCATGGCCTTGGCGGCTTCCTGGTTCAGGCGCTGAATGCCCTCTTCGGAATCCGAGTGGACAATGGCGCAACCGCCCTCGGGGCGGTCGACCAGCGCGATGTTCTCCTGGATGCCGTCATACGCTTCGGCCTTGAAGCCCCACCAGTCGGCCCACAGCGCCCCGCAGACCCCGTGTTCGGCCAGTTCGCCGGCGACCTTGTAGGCCTCGACGGCATGATGGAAGGCACTGACCCGGTAGCCGAACTCCCGGGCCATGTCGAGAATGGTGAGCATCTCGTCGGCGCGGTAGCAGTGCATGTGGACCAGGATCTCGCCCTGCAGCACGCCGGCCAGCGTTTCCAGCTTCAGGTCGCGCACCGGGGTGGAGTTGGATCGGTCGCCGCCAGCCGAACCGTTGTCCCCTTCGGCGAGCCGCTTGTCGTATTCGGCCCAGTCGTGAATGTACTTCTGCGCCGCGATCCACTCGGCCCGGTACCCGGCAACGTTGCCCATCCGCGTCGACGGTGTCTGCTTGCGTTCGCCGTAGACGCCCTTCGGATTCTCGCCGCAGGCCATCTTGAGGCTGTGCGGCGCGCCCGGGAATTTCATGCCCTGGTAACCGACGGCGGGCACGTTTTTCACGGTCACCCCGCGCCCGCCGATCAGGTTGGCGGAGCCCGGCAGGATCTGCATGGTGGTCACGCCGCCGGCGAGTGCACGGCTGAAGCCCGGGTCCTGCGGCCAGATGCTGTGCTCCGCCCAGACCTGCGCGGTGACCGGGGCGGTCGCCTCGTTGCCGTCCGAGTGCGCCTTGACGCCCGGGCTGGCGAAGACGCCGAGATGCGAATGCACGTCGATCAGTCCGGGCGTCACCCAACGGCCTTCCGCGTCCACGACCCGCGCCGAATCGAGATCCGCGCGGTTCGAACGGCTACTTATCGGGCCTTCGGAAATCGCCTCGACGCGCCCTTCCGCCAGCAGCAGGCTGCCGCTGTCGATGCGGGTTCCGGTGCCGGTCAGCAGGGTCGCGTTGACGATCAGCACGGGTTCGGAGGGCAGAGCCTGGTAGGTGGACGGGTACGGGTCGTCCGATGCCACAAGCGGCGCTGCCGCGCATAGGACCGCCAGTGCTGCAAGTGTTCGCCTGAATTTCATTTCGATTCCTGTCTGCGGCCTCGGCACCGGCCCATCCACGGCGCCGCGCGCAGAGGCGGCATCTTACCAGAAGCGCGCATCATTGTGCGTAGCCGGCGCGCCCGCTGGGTTATCATCCCCAGCCATGGAGCAAACCATCGGACAGCCGGCCCTCAGGCAGTGGATCGAGGGCAGCCTGGCGCGGCAGGAAAACGTGCTGGCAGTCAGCAATCAGGGGACCCTGCTGCACTATCGCGACGGCGGCCTGGACCTGGTCATCAAGGCGGCGATGGGCTCGGGGCTGGTGCGCAGGCTGCGGGAACGGACACTGCTGCGGGAGTACCAGGCTTACCGGCGCATGGAGGGGCTCGACGGCGTTCCGAAGTGTTACGGGCTGGTGGCCGGGCACTACCTCGTGCTGGAATTCGTCCACGGCGTGCCCTACCGCGAGGCGCAATGGACGGACCGTGACCGCTGGTTCCGCGAGTTGCTGGCCGTGCTGCGGTCGATTCACGACCGCGGCGTCAGCCACGGGGACCTGAAATCGAAGGCCAATATCGTGGTGACGGCCGACGAAAAGCCCTGCGTGATCGACTTCGGCACGGCCTTCGTTCACAAGCCGGGCTTTCACCCCGTCAACAACTGGCTGTTCGAGCACGGCCGGCGCATGGACATCAACGCTTACGTCAAGCACAAGTACCACGGGCGCTACGAGGACATCTCGGGCGAGGACCTGGGATTGCTGGATTACAGCCGTGTCGAGTACCTCGTGCG
>CALKKN010000255.1 GCA_937995275.1 uncultured Lysobacterales bacterium
GCGCGACCTCCTGGGCCAGCGCCATGGTGAAACCATGAATACCGGCCTTGGCCGCGGAGTAGTTGGTCTGGCCGAACTGCCCCTTCTGACCGTTGATGGACGAGATGTTGATCAGCCGACCGGTCTGGCGTTCCAGCATGCTCTCGATGATCGGGCGCGTCACGTTGAATACACTGTTCAGAGTTGACCAGGATGTCGACCGGGCCGAGGTCGTTGTCGATACTGGCCGCCAGCGCCTGGCATTGCTCGAAATCGCTCACGTCACACCGGTAAATCGCGACATCGCAGCCTTGCGCTTTCATCTCGGCCTGCATATCACCGGCCTTGTCTTCACCCAGATAGGTTGATGCCACTCTGGCGCCCATATTGGACAGGCGCTTGCAGATGGCTTTGCCGATACCACCGGTGCCGCCGGTGATTAGTGCAATCTTGCCGTCGAGTGCTCCACTCATGAGTCGTTCTCCTGTTGTCGAATTCAGATACGTTCCACAGCCATGGCCACGCCCTGGCCACCGCCGATGCAGAGTGTCGCGAGCCCACGGCGCGCCTCGGTGCGCTGCATACCGTACAGCAGGCTGACCAGCACCCGTGCGCCCGAGGCGCCAATGGGATGGCCGAGCGCAATGGCGCCGCCGCTGACGTTGACCTTGCCCAGGTCCCAGCCGAGGCTCTGGTTCACCGAAATGGCCTGGGCGGCGAAGGCCTCGTTGGCCTCGATGAGATCGAGGTCGCCCACCTCCCAGCCGGCGCGCTCGAGGCACTGGGTGGTCGCCGGGATAGGACCGGTGCCCATCACCGAGGGCTCAACACCTGCGCTGGAGAAGGCGACAACGCGTGCCATGGGCGCGAGCCCAAGTTCGTCGGCCTTTGCTGCCGTCATCACCACCACCGCGGCCGCGCCGTCGTTCAGCCCAGATGCGTTACCCGCGGTCACCGTGCCCTCTTTCCTGAAGGCCGGACGCAGCTTGCCTAGCCCCTCGGCGGTGGTGCCCGCTCGCGGGAATTCGTCGACATCGAACAAAATGGGGTCGCCCTTGCGCTGCGGGATCTCGACCGGGACGATTTCATCGGCGAACACACCTGCGTTCTGCGCCGCCTCGGTCTTCTGCTGCGACCTGGCGGCAAAGGCATCCTGCACCTCGCGGCTGATATCGTAGCTGATGGCGATGTTCTCGGCGGTAAGCCCCATGTGGCAATCGTCGAAGGCGCACCACAGACCGTCATTGACCATGGAGTCGACCATCTTCCAGTCACCCATCTTCACACCGCGGCGAGACTTCGGTAACACGTGCGGCGCCAGGCTCATATTCTCCTGGCCGCCGGCGATGACAATACCGGCGTCGCCGCAGCGCACTGCCTGCGACGCGAGATGCACCGCCTTCAGGCCGCTGCCGCAGACTTTGTTGATGGTCATGGCCGGTACCGTCACCGGCAGACCGGCTCCAAGGGAGGCCTGTCGCGCCGGGTTCTGACCCATGCCGGCGGTGAGCACCTGGCCCAGGATCACCTCGTCGACCTGCTCCGGCGCCAGACCGGTGCGCTCCAGCAGGGCGCGGATGACCGCCGTGCCCAGCTCGCTGGCCGGAATGTCCGCCAGCGCGCCGCCGAACACACCGATGGCGGTGCGTGCGGCGTTCACGATTACGATGTTGTCGTCACTCATGTCGTCGATTCTCCGTTCTCTCCAATTGCCTCATGGCGAACCACCCCGGACATGCCGGCCGTTTCGCCGCTCAATCCCCTTTTGCAGTGCTGTTAATGGAACCGCTCCTATTCCGTTCCGTCATTGCGGCACGCGTTTATGTTGCACTGCACAAAAATCATGCTAGCATAGGTCACTGAGGATTGAAAAGCCCCGGGTGAATGCGGCCCGCGGCTCGTGGCCCACAAATCAGGAGGCACCCCGGATGACAGACTCGAACCCCTTTTCCCCGGAATCCTGGCTCGATGCCCAGCGCAAGTACTGGGACGCCTGGATGGACATGACGCGGCAGGCCGGCGGCACGGCGGCCGCCGGCCAGTTCCCAGACAACCCCTGGGCCAACGCGCTGGACCAGTGGTGGAAGGCGGTGTCGCCGATGACCGGCGGCTCCGCGCCCCTGCTGCAGGACTTCTTCGACAAGCTCGTCGGTATGGGAAAGTCCTACTTCAGCATGGCCGAGCGCGTGGCGGCTATGCCGGGCGAGACTCAAAAGGCCGGGGATGCCGTCAGCGACTGGCTGGACCAGATGCGCAAGGCCTGCGGCGCGTGGGGCGCGTCGCTGGGCGCACAGCAGAACCCGCACATGCGTGATTGCATGTCGTTCTGGGATATGCCGCTGGATACCTGGCAACGTACAGTGTCCTCCTTCTCGCCATTTCCCGGCGACTTCCTGAAGGCGGTCCACCCGGAGGGCGCCGACGCCATGGCCGGCGACATGCGCGAGCACCTGGATCGCTTCCTGTCCATGCCCGGCGTGGGTTATTCGCGCGAGTCGCAGGAGCAGTACCAGCAGCTGGCCCGCCTGGTGCTCGATTACCAGAAGGCCATGCAGGACTATGCTATCGCGCTGTCAAAGGTCGGCATAAAGTCCACGGATCGCTTCCAGGAAAAACTCGCTGATGCCACCGCGTCGGGCGAGCCTGTCTCCAGCCTGCGCGCCTTCTACGACCTCTGGGTCGACGCCTGCGAAGAGGTCTACGGCGACTTCGCCATGACCGGAGAATACGCGGAGATGTACGGCGAGATGGTTAATGCGTTGATGGCGGTCAAGCACCATGGTTCGCTGCTGGTCGACGAAATGCTCGAGTCCATGAACATGCCCACACACCGCGAGATCAACACGCTCCACCGGCGGCTGCACGAGATGCGCCGTGACTACCGCGCGCTGCGCAACGAGGTCGAGCAGCTGCGCGGTGAGCTCCGCGAATCATCCTCGGCGCCAACCACGAGGACCACGCGCAAAAAGGCCCCGGCCCGCAAGACGGCTACGAAAAAGACGACGCCAGCCAAGTCCGTTGCGCCAAAGAAACGCGCGGCGAAGAAGACCACCGCCCGCAAAGCCACCACGAAGAGATAAGGAGCAGCGACCATGATTCCCGTTCAGATCCGCCCCGATCAGGCGCTCGAGGAGCTCACCAACTTCAGTCAGAAACTCGGCCACGGCCTGCAGAACCTGATGGAGGTCGGCGACATTCCGACCGGTGTCACACCGAAAGAGCCCGTCTATCACGAGGACAAGATGGTCCTCTACCGCTTCCAGCCAGCCGCACAGAAGGTGCAGAATCGTATTCCGGTGCTCATCGTCTACGCGCTGGTCAACCGCCCCTACATGACCGACCTGCAGGAAAACCGCTCCACCGTGCAAGGACTGCTGGATGCGGGTCTCGATGTCTATCTGATCGACTGGGGTTACCCCGACCGGGCTGACCGTTACATGGGCCTCGACGATTACATCAACGGCTACATCGACCGCTGCGTCGATGTTATCCGCCAACGCCACGACATCGACGCCGTCAACATCCTCGGCATCTGCCAGGGCGGTAGCTTCAGCCTGTGCTACTCCGCGATGCACCCCGAGAAAGTCTCCAATCTCATCACCATGGTCACGCCGGTGGACTTCCATACCCCCGACAACATGCTGACGAACTGGGTCCGGAACATCGACGTCGACCTGATGGTCGACACTCTGGGCAACATTCCCGGAGAGCTGCTGAACTGGACCTTCCTGATGCTCAAGCCCTACCAGCTAGCCGGACAGAAGTACATGAACATGGTCGACCTGCTGGACAATCCAAAGCAGCTGAAGAATTTCCTGCGCATGGAGAAATGGATCTTCGACAGCCCCGACCAGGCCGGTGAGGCCTATCGACAGTTCATCAAGGACTTCTACCAGGATAACCGGCTCATCAAGGGCGGCCTGCAGATCGGCGAACACGACGTGGATCTGGCAAACATCACCATGCCGGTGCTCAACGTGTATGCCATGCAGGACCACCTGGTGCCGCCGGCCATCGGCACCTGGCTGGACGAGCGCACCTGATTCAGCAACACCCCCGGAGCGGG
>CALKKN010000256.1 GCA_937995275.1 uncultured Lysobacterales bacterium
CCGGCTGCAGCCGGGCGCGGTCTCGCCCGACCTTTACCGTCCGGTGTCGGGCCGGCGGACAGGCGGCCAGGTACCCGGTTACGCCATCGTGCGCCATGACCGGACCTATGATATCGAAAAGGGTCTGCACCCGCTGCGCGTAACTGACGTCGCCGCCCTGATTGATCCGACCACCGTTACCTTCGCCTCACTGGATGATCCGCGCACCCGGGTGCTGGAGCAGAGTTTCCAGTTCGACCTGGTCAGCCAGGCCAAACTGATCGAGCGCTACCTCGGCGAGCGCATCACCGTGGAGCTGCCCCGCGGCGACAACGTCGACCTGGTGGAGGGCATATTGCTGGGCGCGGGCGACGGGCTGACCCTGCAGATGGATGACGGCAGCGTGCAGGCCATCCGCAGCTACAGCAACCTGCGATTCGGGCAGCTGCCGGGGGGACTGATCACGCGGCCCACCCTGGAGTGGCTGCTCGACAGCCCGTCCGGGGGCCCCCAGCAGACCCGCATCGCCTACGAGACCCAGGGCCTGACCTGGTGGGCCGATTACACCATTACCTATGACGAATCGCAGGCGTGCGCCATGGACCTCTCCGCCTGGGTCAGCATCATCAACCAGTCGGGCGCCAGCTATCGGAACGCCCGCCTCAAGCTGACCGCCGGCGACGTGCACCGGGCCGCGCAGAGGCAACCGCCGCGCGAGGTCATGTACAAGATGGCCGGTGCCGAGGAAGCTGACGCCGCGTTCACGGAAAAGGCGTTTTTCGAGTATCACCTGTATACCCTGGGGAGGCGTACCGACCTGGCGGACAATTCCACCCGGCAACTTCAACTGATACCCACCGCCCGGGGGATCGAATGCGCCAAGGAACTGGTCTTCGCACCGACCTTGAACACGCGGTTCCGGGGCCACCAGCAGCTGGACCGGGAGTACGGCCGGTACGGCAGGGGCGAGGTGAACGTCTTCCTCCGCTTTCGCAACGAGGAAGAGCAGCAGTTGGGCATCCCGCTGCCGGCCGGACGCATCCGCGTCATGCAGCTCGATCCGGCGGACGGGAGCCTGGAGTTCATCGGCGAAGACGTGCTCGACCACACGCCGCGCAACGAGGACGTGCTGATCGAGATGGGCAACGCGTTCGACGTCGTCGGCGAACGAAAACAGACCGATTTCCGACTCGATACGCGAACGCGGCACCTCTGGGAGAGCTTTGAGGTCCGCCTGCGCAACCACAAGGACTCGGCGGTTGACGTCGCGGTGCTCGAGAATCTCTACCGTTCGGCCAACTGGAAGATCGAGGAGGCCTCACAGAAGCACCGCAAAGAGAGCAGCAACCGCATTCGATTCGACGTCCGCGTGCCCAGTGAAGGCGAGACGGTCCTGACGTACACCGTGCATTATTGGTGGTGAGCCATCATCGCGGCCGGTCGCCCAGCCGCGGGATGTCACCGACCGTGGTCCTTTTTCTGGCGCTTGCCGTAGTCCTGCGCCGGATCGCTTTCGGTTCGGTTGATCGGAGTGACGCCCCCCGGGGCGTTCGTGATGGGCGACGGTCGGGCGAAGCGAATGTTGGACGAACTCTGGTACGAACCGTAATTGCGCGGTGACCAGATGATGATGCTTCCATAGGGGCTGCTGACGGAATGGCCCTGCCGATAAGTGCCGTAGCCGGTTTGCTTGAACGCGTGCGTGTGCTCCATGTTCGGAACATCATGCGCCGCGAGCTGGCCCGCCAGGAACCATACGCCGGCGGCGATCGAGAGAAGAATAAACCGTTTCATTGCGTAGCCCGCCGATCTGTTCATCGCTGCCCTTCCATTCTGCACAAAATCCGCCCCGGCGCAAAGTCGGGCGTCTTACCCGGGCGTCGGCGCGGCAGAGGCAGAGGCGACACGACTTCCGCCTCAGTGGTGCTTGCCGCGCCTGTGGACAGGCCCGTGCGAATGGCCGTGGCCATGGCGGTAACCCTTGCGGTAGGCTTTCGCATAGCCGCGGCCCGGTGCATGACCGCAATACGGGCCGTGTCGATGCGCCCCCGCCCAGGGGACGTAACCCGGGGCATAGCCGTAGGGCGCGCCCCAGTTGTAGTTCAACGCGCCCGACCAGCCGGAATGGCCACCCGAGCCACCCCAGACGGTCACCGCCCCGGACCAGCCGCTGTCCCGGTACGCCGCATGGCCAGCCGGGCCGTGGGCCAGTGCCGGGCCGCACATCAGCAGGAAGAGCACGCCAATGATCCCAATCCTGTACCGTGTCCTCATGATGGATCCTCCGTCTCAGCGCTCCATGGTTCAGATACTAAAACGCAGTGGCTGAACCGACTCTGAACAGGAACCCCGTTGCGGGAATGCCGCATTGACCGGGACGGGGCACCGGCCCGGCCCGGGAAGGTGATCCGGGCTGAAAAACGTCGAAAGGGGGGTCAGAAACCGGTCTTGATCGGGCGATTCGGATCGCGGATCCACTCGCTCCAGGAGCCGGGGTAGAGGCGGCTGCCGGCCAGGCCGGCCAGTTCCATTGAAAACAGGTTGTGGCAAGCGGTCACGCCCGACCCACAGGTATGGGCCACAGTGCCGGGCTGCCGGTCCTCCAGAAGGTCGCTGAATTCCTCGCGCAACCGATTAACGTCCTTGAACCGTCCGCCGAGGGCCAGGTTGGCGCCGAAAGGGCGGTTGAGCGATCCGGGTATGTGCCCGGCACGGGTATCGAGCGTTTCCACTTCGCCGCTGAACCGCTGGCCGGCGCGGGCGTCCAGCACCAGCAGGTCATCGTCGCCGAGGCTCTGGAGGATATCGGAGGCGCCGACCGTCATGGCCTCGTCGGGAACCAGGACCGGGGCCGGCAACGCGGTCGGCGCCGGCTCACCCGTGTCCAGCGGCAGCCCCGCTGCCGTCCACGCCGCCAGCCCGCCGTCCAGAAGCGCCGCGGGCTGGCCGTAATAGCGCATCAGCCACCAGAGACGTGACGCAACGGCGTTGGGCCCCTCGTCGTAGGCAACCAAAAGTTTTCCGGGTGACCAGCCAATTCGACCCAGGTAGTCTGCGAAACCCGCGGAGTCGGGCAGCGGATGGCGCCCCGTATGTGCCTCGACGGGAGAGGAGAGGTCGTCATCGAGATGCGCGTATGCGGCTCCCGGCACGTGGCCGGCCAGCCAGTCGGCCCGGCCCTTGTCGGTGTCGGCGAAGTCGAAACGACAATCCACCGCAACGCACTCCCCGCTGTGGATCAGGCTGTCAAGCTCCGTAGCGGAAACCAGGATTTTCTGACTCAATGGAATTCTCCATTCGCGCAATCAGGTTCATCAGCATGGCAGCCGTAGCGCCCCAGACTTTGTAACCCTGCCAGTCCAGTGACCAAATCGTACAGGCCTGCCCGTCGCGGTGGACGGTTCGGCCCTGGTATCGCTGCCGATCCAGGGCCACGGAGACGGGAATCGTGAAGACCTCCGCCACTTCGCGACGATCCAGCACCCAGTCCACCGGCGGCGTAACCAGGGCCACGACGGGCAACACGCGATAATCCGAGATCGTGTCCATTCGATCCAGGAAGCCAATGGGCCGCGCGGCCTCTGGCGGCAGGCCGATTTCTTCCTGTGCTTCACGCAACGCTGTCTGCACGGCTGACCCATCGTCGTCCTCGGCCGCCCCGCCCGGAAAACTGACCTGACCCGGATGTTGCGGAAGGTGATCGGCCCGGCGCGTAAGCACCAACTCCGGCTCCGGCAAGTCGAGGAACGGCACGAGCACCGCAGCGGTTTTGCTGGGCCGATAGTCCTCGCTGTCGGGCGGACGGTATCCGTTCACGCTCAGGCCGCGCACGCCGGACTCCAGCGACGAAACCGCAGCAATCAGACGCCGGCGCCAGTGACTCATCTAGGCAGCATACCCATGCGTCGATTGGGGACAGCTCATGAACCAAAACGGGGCCGTGACGGCCCCGCCCGGATTACTCGACGATTTCGACCAGCTTGAGATCGAAGACCAGGGCCTCGTTGGGTCCAACGGGCGGATTTCCGCGCTCGCCAAACGCCAACTCCGGCGGTACGAAAATCTGCCAGGTCGAACCGGTCTTCATGAGCGGCAACACCTCCTGCCAGCCCCTGAGGACGGAATTGACGGAGAACTGCTCCGGCACTCCACGCGCGAACGAACTGTCGAATTCCAGCCCGTCTATCTTTGAACCGCGATAGTGCACCTTGACGGTGCTTTCCATCCCCGGCCGCGCCCCGTCACCCTCTTCGATGATCCGGTACTGCACGCCGCTGGGCAGAGCCACGATGCCGTTCTTCGAGAGGTTGGCGTTCAGGAACTCGTCGGCCTTCGCCTGATTTTCCTCGGCCAGCTTCTGGAGCGCGGCAATCTGTTCCTCCCGCACCCTCTTCTGCAACTCGGTCAGCATCGCGACCATTTCCTCGGAAGGAATCTGCGGGTCGCTACCGGCCGCCGAGTCCCGGATCGCGGCGATGATGGTTTCCACGTCAAATTCAGCACCGCGGCGCTGAATGTCTTGACCGATATCCCAGCCGACCGCGTAACTCAGTTTGCCCTTGTCAGATGTCAGATCCTGGGCCATGACGGGACCCGTCAACAGCACCGCCAGGATTGTGAGCGCGAACACAAATCGCATCAGGTATTCCTCCTGCTCTTTCGGAATTTCCGGCTACGCGCCGGCGTGTCAAAAGTCCCCCAGTTTACAGGAGCGCGCACTTGCGCGCCATGTGCATTTGGGCCGGGGAACAGCCGTCCGCCTCCAGCGACCGGGCCAGGCCTACCGGTAGACCCCCGAAACGCCCCCGGGTTCCACCATGTTTTGGTGGAATTGGCCAAAGCAGCCCTGAGTGGCGGGAGGTTCCCGGTACGCTGAATCAACCCATACAGTGAAAACAGATACTTATGAATCCCACGCCGGTTGGCATGAACAATGCATATTCAGTAGCGAAAGCCTTTTTACCAGGAGTGAACAACATGGGTATCTTTTCCCGCTTCAGTGACATCGTGAACGCCAATATCAACGCCGTGCTGGAAAAAGCCGAGGACCCGGAGAAAATCATCCGGCTGATGGTCCAGGAAATGGAGGACACTCTCGTCGAAATCCGCTCGGCAGCCGCCAAGTGCATCGCCGACCGCAAGGAACTCGGACGCCATATCGAATACCTCGAACGCGAACAGGAAGAGTGGTCCCGGCGTGCCGAACTGGCCGTGCGGCGGGAACGTGAAGACCTGGCCCGTGCGGCACTGACCGAAAAGCAGGCAATCTCCGACCAGGTCGAGAAAATGAAGGGAGAACTGGAAAACCTCGACGCCCAGCTGGAGAAGTTCAACAGCGACATCACCCAGTTGCAGGGCAAGCTGAACGACGCCAAGACCCGCCAGCGCAGTATCGTGATCAGGCACAAGACCGCCACATCGCAACTCTCCGCGCGGAAACACATCCACAGCGATCGAATCGATGAGATGCTGTTCCGCTTCGAAAATGCGGAGCAGCGCATTGACCGGATGGAATCGGAGGCCGAGGCGATCAGCATGGGCCGTGGCAAGAACCTGGCGGATGAGATTGCCGGCCTCGAGGACGACGATCGCGTGGAGGCCGAACTGGCGGATCTGAAATCGAGAGTCGGAGGAGCCAAGGACGAGTCCGCCAAGGAGAGTGAATGATGGGCGAAGTCATTCCTGTCCTGTTCCTGACCATCTGCGTCCCGCTGTGGATCATTTTTCATTACATAACCAAGTGGAAGATGTCCAAAGGGCTTTCCCCGGAGGATGAAAAGATGCTCAGCGAGGTCTGGGAGTCCACCAACCGGATGGAAGAACGTATCACGACGCTCGAACGGATCCTGGACATCGAATCTCCGAACTGGAGAAATCGTCCATGAGCCGCCTCTACGAACGCAAGAATCCGCACCGGCTGTTCCGGGATCGCGAACATGCGATGGTGGCGGGCGTCTGCGCCGGTATCGCCGAGTATTTCGGACTCAACCGCAAGGGCGTGCGACTGGCCATCGTCCTGTTGATGCTGCTGCCGCCATTTTTCGCCTTTGTCGTCATTTCCTACGTGGTGCTCGCGATCGTGCTGCCGGTCAAGCCGGTCGACCTTTACGAAACGCCGGAACAGGCGGAATTCTGGCGCGGCGTGAGCACCGCACCCAGCGATGTGTTCGGCGCGCTCAGTCATCGATTCCGGGAACTGAACCTGCGCCTCGAGCGGATGGAGGCCCACGTCACCTCGAAGGAATTCGAGATCGATCGGGAATTGGGTCGCAAGTAGCCCGGCTGCACCTGGCAGCGGCGCTCAACCCGGCAAATGCGACGTTCCGATAGGGATTGACGCCGAGTTGTAACGCATTCGGCAGATAATGCGTCAATAATACAGGCAAGCAATTGTCAAACGTTGAAGAAGGCAGGAAATCATCAGTCCGGGATACGCACCATGTTTGCAGAAGCCACCAGCACCAGCGAAATGACCATGAACAGACAACCCCTGTACGGTTCCATGCTGCTCACCCTGTTCACGCTGCTGCGCGAGGAACTGTTGCAGCCCCGCGCTCCCGCTGTCAGTCGTGATGATAGTCCTTCTCGCCGGCTGTGACCGCCAGGTCGAGCCGGTTCTCGGGGGGCGGCAACGGGCAGGTTGAATAATCGTTGAAAGCACAGGGCGGGTTGTAAGCCTTGTTGAAATCCACCACGACACGCCCGCCCTCCGGCATTCCGTCACTGTAAAGAAACCGCCCTGCCCCGTAGGTCCCGCGACCCGAGGTGCGGTCCGCGAACAGGAACCACAACGACTCCGACCCGTCCTCGCCCAGTCCCAGCAGCCTGTGCGTTCGCCCCTCCCGCTCGAATTCGACGGTTCCGAAGACGTTCATGGGTGTCAGCTGGCCCAGAACGTTGCCGATCTCCAGGGTCTGGCCGGCCGCGGCGGGCGTAAAACGGGCCTCGAAACGCCACGCCGGATCTATTTTGTAGCTTTCCACACCGTCGAAGGCCAGCAGGTTCGGCGCCGTGCGGTCCTTGATGCGGAGCGCATAGCTCTCCCGGAATATCGCGTAAAAACTCAGGTCGCCGCTGCGGACCACGGTCGGTTCGCCCTGTTTATCGGCAATCAGCTGCGTCTTGGCGGCCGGCGCTCCGTCGATGGTCACCTCGCCGCCGCCGGCCGGCACGAAGGTCAATTCGTCCCCCTGAACGATAACCGTACCCCACGTATCGGGGCCGCCCGAAATCCGTATGTCGCTGGAAGCCTGGCTCCCGATGCGGTTCTCGCCTTCCTGAAGCCACTCCAGGCCCACCAGTGTGAACCAGCCGTCCTCGCTGGACAGACGCTTATGGCGAGCCTGGCGCCACTCCGCGATCTCCTCCAGGTAGTGTGCGGGAGAGTGGCCCTCGCTCTCGCCGGCTGCCGCCGCGGCGGCAAGCCCGCCGCACAGGGCAATCCCGAGCGGCAGCAGAATTCGAACCGGCAGGGCGTTGAGGGTCATGGTCATTTGACGCGTCCGTAGATGTCTTCGAAACGAACGATGTCGTCCTCGCCGAAATAGTCCCCGGTCTGAACCTCGATCAGGTGCACGTCTTCCGTTCCGGGATTCTCCAGCCGGTGGCGGGTTTGCACCGGGATAAAGGTGGACTCGTTCGGACGCAGCAGGAATTCTTCATCGCCGATGCGGACCTTGGCCACACCGCGGATTACGGTCCAGTGTTCGGCTCGCCGCTGGTGCATCTGCAGCGAGAGCACCTGGCCCGGCTTGACGACGAGGCGTTTGACTTTGCAGTCCTCCGCGTCTTCGAGGATGCAGTAACTGCCCCAGGGCCGGAACACGGTCTGGTGGAACTCGGCGGCCTGGTCCTTCAATTCACTGAGCTGATTGACGACCTCCTTGACGTCCTGCGCCCGCTCGCGATCCGCCACGAGCACGGCGTCCCCGGTGTCGACAATCACCAGGTCATTCACGCCGACGGCTGCAACCAGGCGCCTGTCGCCCTGGATGAAACAGTCACGGGTCTCGACCAGCACCGCCTTGCCCTGGATGCGGTTCCCGGCATCGTCGGACTCGTAAAGCTCGCTGAGGGCCTTCCAGGAACCGATGTCGCTCCAGCCGAAGTCGCCGCCCACCACCGCGCAGTTGTCGGCTTTTTCCATCACCGCGTAGTCGATGGAATCGGCCGGGCACGCGCTGAAGAGGTCCAACGGGATCTCCAGCGGCCGCCGCGAGCGATCCATCCCCTCCCAGCAGACCCGAACCGCCTCCGCGATGTCCGGTGCATGCTCGCGGAGCGCCTCCAGGAACGCGCCGGCGCTGAAACAGAACATGCCCGAATTCCAGCCGTATTCGCCGGACCGGACATAGGCGACCGCCGTCTCCTGGTCCGGTTTCTCGACGAAGGCAGCCACCTCGTTACCGCCGGAGTCCTCTATCCCGGCGCCCTTGCGGATGTAGCCATAGCCGGTTTCCGGGTGCGTCGGATGAATTGCGAACGTCACCAGGTAGCCGCGTTCGGCCAGGTTGGCCGCCTCCCGCACTGCTGCCTGGAATTGCTCCTGGTCGCGGATCAGGTGGTCCGCCGGCAACACCAGCATCAGCGCCCCGGGGCCGAGCCGGTCGGCCAGGAAATGCGCGGCCAGCGCGATGGCCGGAGCCGTGTTGCGCCCCACGGGCTCCAGCAGAAACGGATGATCGTGGTCCTTACCGGCAACGTCTTCATAGAGGTCGCGGGTGTAGAAAAAGTAGTCGCGGCTGGTGACCGTGAGGACCGGGGCTCCATCCGCCACGGCAAGCGCCCGGTGAAAGGTCTTTTCAGCCAGCGATTCACCGTCCACGAGCTTCATGAACGGCTTGGGGTGGGCACGGCGGGACACCGGCCACAACCGGGTCCCCGAGCCGCCGGAGAGGATGACGGGGATCAACGTATGCTTCGTGTCAGAAGTTGTCATGTTGTTTCAGCTCCTCGAGGCACGTCTTCAGGGAAGCCTGCAGCGCCGCAGGCTCGACCCCCAAATCCCGGCCGATTGCGGACGTGTCCAGAACCGAGTACGGCGGCCGCACCGCCGTCTGCGGGTATTCAGCGGACGACACCGCGAGCAATTGCGGTGCTTTTTCGAGCAATCCGACCTCAAGCGCCGTGTCGTAGATCACCCGCGCAAAATCGTACCAGCTAACCACGCCGCTGTCGCAGTAATGCCAGGTCCCGTGCCTGCCTGAACCACTCGCTGCCGTGGCCAGACGCGCGATCACTTCGCCGGTGACGCGGGCCAGATTGCGCGCCCAGGTGGGGCACCCGACCTGGTCGGAAACAATGCTTAGCGTGGACCGCTCACGGGCCAGGCGCAGCATGGTCAGCACGAAGTTGTTGCCATGACGGGAGTACAGCCACGAGGTGCGCAGCACTGCATGTCGGCAGCCACTGGCCGCGATCGCCCGTTCGCCATCGAGCTTGCTCTCGCCGTAGACGCTCAGCGGGCCGGTCGGGTCGGTCTCGCGATACGCGCGGTTGGTGTCGCCCGAAAACACATAATCGGTCGAGTAATGCACCAGCAGGCAGTCGTTCCCTGCCGACCAGCGCGCCAGGCAACCCGGCAGATCCTCGTTGACCCGAAACGCCGCCTCGGCATCCGCCTCGGCCCGATCGACGGCGGTGTAGGCAGCCGCGTTGACGATCACGTCGGGCCGCAGGCCATCCACCAGCGCCTCCAGACCGTCGAGATCACCGAGGTCCCGCTGCAAGACCTCTCCGCAATCGGTGCAATCGGCCCGATCGACACGGGTCACGGCGCCCATCTGCGTCAGCACCGGCAGCAATTCCCGCCCGAGCTGACCCTCCGACCCAGTGAGCAGAATGTTCATTGGCCGAGATCGGCATTCAGCCGGGGGAGCAGATCGTCCGGAACATCCGCAAGGCGCGGCGCGGCAGCGTCCCTGGCCGACAGCCGGCCGCAGTCGGCCGGCCAGCGAATGCCCAGATCCGGGTCGTCCCAGGCAATGACACGGTCGTTCTCCGCCGAGTACTCCTCGGTGCACAGGTAGGCGAGCAGGGCACCCTCGCTCAGCACGCAGAAACCGTGGGCGAACCCCTCCGGCACGTAGAATTGACGCTGGTTCTCGGCCGACAATTCGACGCCGGCCCACCGCCGATACGTCGGCGAGTCGGGCCGAACGTCGACAGCCACATCGAACACCCGGCCTTCCGGCACCATGACCAACTTGCCTTGCGGCCGGGGCGACTGGAAATGCAGGCCGCGTATGACCCCCGGCCCCGAACGCGACAGGTTCGACTGGAGAAACTTCCCGGGCAGGCCGGCCTCGCGATACCGGCTGGCACGCCAGCTCTCCATGAAAAACCCCCGGGCGTCCCCGTGCACGTCAGGCTCGATCACCCGTAGCCCGGGAATGCCGGTCTCGATCGTTCGCACGTTCAATGGCCCCGTTGCACCAGGCTCAGAAGGTAATCTCCATAACCACTCTTGCGCAGCGGCTCCGCAAGCTGCGTGACCTCGTCGGCGCCGATCCAACCCTGCAGGAAGGCGATTTCCTCGGGGCAGGCCACCTTCAGCCCCTGGCGGGCCTCGATGGTCTCGATGAAATTTGCCGCCTGCTGCAGGGACTCGTGGGTGCCGGTGTCGAGCCACGCGTAGCCGCGCCCAAGCCGCTCGACCACCAGGCTGCCGGCCTCGAGGTAGCAGCGGTTCAGGTCCGTGATCTCGAGCTCGCCGCGTGCGGAGGGTTTGAGCCGCCGCGCAAAACCGCTCGCCCGGCCATCGTAGAAGTAGAGTCCGGTTATCGCGTAATGTGATTTCGGTTGACGCGGTTTTTCCTCGATGCTCAGCACCCGGTACTCCTCGTCGAATTCGACCACGCCATATCGTTCCGGATCCTTCACCCAGTACCCGAAAACGGTCGCGCCTTCCTGCCGTTCGGTCGCACGGTTCAGTACTTCGCGGAGGCCGCCACCGTGGAATATATTGTCCCCGAGAATCAGGCAGCTGGGTTCACCCGCAAGGAACTCTTCGCCGATAATCAGGGCCTGGGCGAGTCCCTCCGGCCTGGGCTGCTCTGCGTACTCCAGGCGGATGCCCCAGTCACTGCCGTCCCCGAGCAACTGCCGGAACATACCCTCTTCGTGCGGTGTCGTGATGATCAGTATTTCGCGGATACCGGCCTGCATCAGAATGGCCAGCGGGTAGAAAATCATGGGTTTGTCGTACACCGGCAGCAGCTGTTTGCTGACCACGCGCGTCAGCGGGTAAAGCCGTGTCCCGCTGCCGCCAGCCAGTATGATGCCTTTTCTGGACACGCCTCAGTCTCCCTTATTCATCCGCCGGCCGCAGCGCTCGGTCAGGCCGCGCCTCCGAGCCCCAGCCGTTCACCCTGGTAGCTGCCGTCGCGCACCCGTTCGATCCAGCCCATGTTTTGCAGATACCAGTCCACAGTTTGCGCGAGACCGGATTCGAAATCGACCGACGGCCGCCAATCCAGCGCGTACGTCAGCTTGCTGCAGTCGATCGCGTAACGACGATCGTGGCCGGGGCGGTCCTCGACGTGCCGGATCAGCCGGCGTCGGGGGCCGGCCGACGGGTCGGGCCGGCGCTGGTCCAGCGCATCGCAAATGGCTTCCACTACCTGCAGGTTGGTGCGCTCGGACAACCCGCCGACGTTGTAGACTTCACCCGGCGCCCCACCCTGCAGGACCGCATTGATCGCGTCAACGTGATCGAGCACGTACAACCAGTCGCGGACCTGCAATCCGTCCCCGTATACCGGTAGCGGCTCGAAATCGAGCGCATTGAGGATGATCAGCGGAATCAGTTTTTCGGGGAACTGGAACGGACCGTAATTGTTCGAGCAGTTGGTCGTCAGCACCGGCAGGCCGTAAGTATGAAAGAAGGCGCGCACCAGGTGGTCGGACCCGGCCTTCGACGCGGCGTACGGGGAATTGGGCGCGTAGCGGGTCGTTTCGGAAAATGCGCCGGTGGCCCCGAGGCTGCCATAGACCTCGTCGGTCGACACATGCAGGAACCGGAATCCTTCCCGGTCGCCGGCGGGCAGTGATTTCCACCAGTCCAGCGCACACTGCAGCAGGTTGAGCGTGCCGACAACGTTCGTCTGCACGAATGCCGCGGGTCCGTCTATCGAACGGTCCACGTGGCTTTCGGCCGCGAAGTTGACGACTGCCGCGGGCTGGTAGCGGCGCATCAGTTCGGCCACCAGGCGGGTATCGGCGATGTCGCCTTGCACGAATACGTGCCGGTCGTCGCCGCGCAGAGCAGCCAGCGTGTCGAGGTTACCCGCATAGGTCAGCAGGTCGAGGTTCACAATGCGTTGCGCCACCCCCAATTCGAGGCTGCGCAGCACGAAATTGCCTCCGATAAATCCGGCGCCGCCGGTGACGAGCAGGGTCTGCATGGCTGGTCCCTTCCGGGTCAGAAGGGGATATCGTCGTCCGTAAAGGTATCCTCAGCCTCGCTGGACGCCGGACCCGAGGCGGCTTTTTTCGGCCTGGAAGGCTGACTGTCGCGAAAACCGCCCGGTGCGGAAGCGGGCGCTGCGTTGTCGCCGCGGCCGCCCAGCATCTGCATTTCGTTGGCGATGACCTCGGTAGTGTACCGGTCCTGACCGCTCTGGTCCTGCCACTTGTCGGTCCGCAGGGAACCCTCGATATAAACCTGCCGGCCCTTGCGCAGATACTCGCCGGCGATCTCGGCAAGCCGGCCGAAAAACTTCACCCGGTGCCACTCCGTGCGTTCCTGGTTTTCTCCGGTCTGCTTGTCCCGCCAGGACTCTGAAGTCGCGACCCTGATGGTCGTAATGGCCGCACCGCCGGCGGTGTAGCGCGTCTCCGGATCGGCGCCCAGGTTCCCCACCAGAATGACTTTGTTAACTCCTCGTGCCATCAGGCACCTCCCTATTCATGGACGGTCGAAGTTTAGCACAGTCAGGCTGCCCCTCCTGTCAGAAAAAAGCGCTGCCCGGCCAAGATCAGGGCAACGCCCCAGAACAGGCAAATCGCGGCCGCGGCGACCAGCGCCGGCCCACTGCCGAACCCACCCAGCAACCAGCCGCCGGCGACGCCGCCACCAAACGCTCCAAGGAACTGGAACGTGCTGTAAACCCCCAGCCGCCGCCCCCTGCCGCGGCTCCCGGTGACCCTGGAGAGCAGCGCCGGCATGCTCGCTTCGAGCAGGTTGAAGCCGACAAAATACAGCATGATCAAGGCCACCAGCCCGGTCCAGCCCGCAGCGATAGGCAGCAAACCGACCGCGGCGGCCATGGCGATGAAGGACCACGGCAGCAGACGCCGCTCTGACAGGGCTGCCCCGACCCGGCGCAGTATCGGCAGGACGATAATCACCGAGACGAGCATGCCTGGAAGGTAGAGGGTCCAGTGGTCGCCGAGTTCGATGCCGAACTGCCCGACCAGCATCGGCGGCAGTGCGACGAACAGCAGAGTCAACACGCCATGCAGCAGGAATACGCTCAGGGACAGCAGCAGGATGGGGGCCTTGCTGACCGACTCGTCGGAGTGTGACTCCACGATCACCGGCGGTGTGCGCGGCACCGTCAGAACCAGGGCCATGCCCGCAATGGCGAACCCGACCGTCAGCCAGAACATGCCGTTCAAGCCCAGCAGCATCGCCAGGGGCACGGACAGGCCGACGGACGCCAGGAACGCGCTGCCGATCCCAATACCCAGCAGCGCCATGATCAGCGGCCGGCGCTGCGGACGCGTCAGGTCAGCCGCCAGCGCCAGCGCCACGCCGGCAATTGCGCCGCAACCCTGCAGGGCTCGCCCGAAAATCAACCACGCCATGTTTTCAGCCAGTGCCGCCACCAGGCCGCCAACGGCGAACAGCGCCAGGCCCAGCAGCAACACGGGGCGTCGGCCCCAGTGATCGGACAGCCAGCCGAAGGGCTGCTGCAGGCTTGCCTGCGTCAGT
Source organism: uncultured Lysobacterales bacterium (assembly GCA_937995275.1). Taxonomy (GTDB): domain Bacteria; phylum Pseudomonadota; class Gammaproteobacteria; order Xanthomonadales; family SZUA-36; genus CALKKN01. Next base: position 13,916 of record CALKKN010000256.1, read on the forward strand.
CCATATATGCCCATGGCCAGGCCGGCTGCCTGCGGGCTGTAGCCGGGCATGTCGACAGCGAGCACCATGAACACGGGCAGGATCAGGAACAGGCCCATCAGGCGCAGCGCCAGGACCCCGGACAGCGTCGCGGCATATCTCAGTTCCCTGGCGTTTTGGCTGGCAGGCAACCCTGGGCTCCTCGGCGGAAATGACAGGTTCGACAGGCGGGGATCACCCCGTCGACGGGCGAAGCAGGGCATTATAGGGGCTGGCGCCCGGCGGTTGTACCCGGCGGGCCGCGCCGCTGCGTGCTTGTGTTCGGAACGACCCCAACTATAATTGACGTTCCTCAACGCGAACCCCTCCCCAGGCACAGGAATGAGCAGCGTCCAGGCAGAGACTGCAACACAGCGGCCAGACGGCATCGGCCACGTCTTCGACCTGTGCGCCGAGGACATGGCGGCCGTCGATCGGCTGATCCGGGCCAGCCTGGATTCCGAGGTCGTGCTCATCCGCCAGATCGCCGAGTACATCATCGGCTCCGGCGGCAAACGGCTGCGGCCGATGCTGGTCGTGCTGGCGGCGCGCGCCTGTGGCTACACCGGCTCACGGCATGTCACGCTGGCGGCTATCGTCGAATTCATCCACACGGCAACGCTGCTCCACGACGACGTGGTGGACGAATCGGATCTGCGCCGCGGCCGGGAGTCGGCGCATGCGGTGTGGGGCAACGCCGCCACCGTGCTGGTGGGCGACTTCCTGTACTCCCGCAGCTTCCAGATGATGGTGAAGGTGGACTCGATGCGCGTGATGGAGGTCCTGTCGAATGCGACGAACGCCATCGCCGAGGGCGAGGTCGAGCAGTTGCTGAACATGCACGACCCGGAGGTCAGTGAAGACCGTTATATCAGCGTCATCGAAAAGAAGACGGCCAAGTTGTTCGAGGCAGCGTGCCAGCTCGGGGCCATCCTGGCCGGGCGAACGGACATGGAAGAGCGCCTTGCGACCTTCGGCAGGGAGCTCGGCGCCGCGTTCCAGGTGGCCGACGACGTCCTCGACTACACGGCCGACGCGGACACGCTGGGCAAGAACATCGGTGACGACCTGGCCGAAGGCAAACCGACCCTGCCCCTGATCCTGACGCGCAAGTACGTGGACGACGATCAGCGCAACATGATCGACACGACCATCCGTGAGGGCG
>CALKKN010000257.1 GCA_937995275.1 uncultured Lysobacterales bacterium
CCTGTGCAACCTGTGGGGTTCCCTGTTCAGCCGCCGTGACCCGCTGCACAAGCGCCGGCCCTACAAGCTGTGGGCAAAGATCGAACTGCGCATCGGGCCGCCGATTCCGCCCGCAGACGCCACCGCCGCCAATGTCGAGGCAGCGGTGAGGCGGCTGCGCGGCGACAACGCCTGAGCCCCTGCCGCCCATCCCCGTACCCCGCTGCGCCGCTGCCGGCGGCGCACCTGTTCGCCAACCGGACGGCCCGGAGGCGCCTGGGGCGGTGAAAATGGCTTTGCAGATGGATAGTATACTTATCGTATAGTTTTTTGTATTTCTATGCGGATACGGGCTTGACATAGTTATACATGATATGTACATTATGATTGCGAATTAACCAAGAGGTCCGCTATGAATTTCCATCGTGTTGCAAGGACAAGCTCGTGACCATCCTGACGTACCACGTCGTGCCCGGGAAAGTCGAAGCGGCGCAGGTAGTGGCCATGACCTCTGCCCCGACGGCCAATGGTGAAAATCTGGCCATCCGCGTCGAGGGCGAGCGCGTTTTCGTAAATGATTCGCGCGTGGTGGCCACCGACATCGCGGCCAGCAACGGCGTTATCCACGTGGTGGATACGGTCATCCTGCCGCAGGGCTGAACGAACGATCCGACTCCTCAGCACACCTCCAGCGTGTGCATCCCCTTGACCCGCGACATGCAGTGCTCCGCTTCCCTCGTGCCGAGCCTGCCGCGGGTCTCTCTTTTTCCCGGTGGGCAACGTGCCTGAGTCGAACCTGAATGGCCGGCGGCTGGTGGTCGGCGCCAGCCGGGGGATCGGCCTGGCCCTGGCCGAAGCGCAGCTAGCCGAGCCCGGCGTCACCCAGGTCGTCGCGACCCATCGCCCGGAATCCGATGCCCGCGAACTCCAGCGCCTGGCCGATCTTCACGGCGACCGCCTCCGGCGCGTCCCGCTGGACGTCAGCGACACCACCAGCCTGGCCGCCTTCGAGCAGTTGGTCGCAACCATCGACGGGGGATTCGACCTCGTCATCCACGCGGCCGGCATCCTGCACGAGGAAAATATCCAGCCGGAGAAATCGCTGGCGGAATGCAACGCGACGGCCCTGGCGCGCCTGTTCGAAGTGAACTCTATCGGACCGTTGATGGTCGCGGCCGCGCTGCTGCCCCACCAGGGCCGAGGGCGCCGCTTCACGTTCGCTGCGCTGTCGGCGATGGTCGGCAGCATCAGCGACAACCGCCTGGGTGGTTGGTATGGCTACCGGGCTTCCAAGGCCGCGCTGAACCAGTTCCTGAAAACGCTCGCCGTCGAGTGCCGCTACCGCCACCCGCAGGCGACGATCCTGGCGATCCATCCCGGCACGACGGACACGGAGCTCTCCAGGCCATTTCAGCGCAACGTCCGGCCCGGCAAACTCTACTCCGCCGCTGCCACGGCGCAGCGCATCCTGGCCGTCGTGGGCTCCGCAGACCCGGGCATGAGCGGGCAGTTCCTCAACTGGGACGGCAGCGAAATCTCCTGGTAGCCGCGCTTCCTGTTACGGCGACGCGCGGGCGCTGCCGCACTGCCAGCAGTGACTGAAATTGCTCTCCACGTCGGCGCCGCACTCCGGGCAGGTCCAGCTGCCGTCCGCATCGGTGCCGGCCAGGGCCGACTGCAGCAACCCCTTCGCCCGCTGGACATCCTTGTGTTCCAACACGAACAGTTGCGGAACGACCTCGACGAACGGCACCTCACCCATCACCGAGGAACCGAACTGGTTGCGGATAAAGGTCTTGATGCCATGCGATTCCAGCAGCGACTGCATCTGGCCCACGCGGCTGAAATCGAAATCCTCGAAGACGAGAATCACTCCTCCCGGCCCACTTCCTGCGGCCGGAAGTCCAGCGCCGCGGAGTTGATGCAGTAACGCATGCCCGTGGGCGGCGGGCCGTCCGGGAAGATGTGCCCGAGGTGCGCATCGCAATGCCGGCAAAGCAATTCGATGCGGCTCATGCCGTGAGTTAAATCCGGTCGCTGAACGATGCCGGCTTCCTCGAGTTCGGAGTGGAAACTCGGCCAGCCGCAGCCGGCGTTGAACTTGCTGCCCGAATCGAACAGGGGATGGCCGCAACAGACGCAATGGTAGACGCCGGCGTCCCAAGACTGCTCGTAGGTACCGCTGAACGGCGCCTCGGTGCCGGCCCGGCGCGTGACGCGGTACTGTTCCGGCGTCAACTGCGCTTTCCATTCGGCATCGCTCTTGCTAATTTTGACCATGCGGAAATCTTACCCAAATACGCGCACATTGCCTATCCGATGAAAATCTTCGGCCCTGCCCTGCTGCCCGTCGCCCTCTACCTGTTGGCGGGCTGCGCCGGGCCTGCCTATTACGCGCAGGCCGTGTCCGGTCACCTCAAGCTCATGAACGAACGGCAGGACGCCGCGGCAATCCTGGCGGACCCGGCCACGGACGAAGAGCTGCGCCAGCACCTGCTGCTCGCGAAGGAAATCCGCGCGTTCGCGATCACCCGCCTGCACCTGCCGGACAACGGCAGTTTTACGCTCTACGTGGCGACGGGCCGCGAAGCCGTGACCTGGAACGTGGTCGCCGCAGAGGAGTTTTCCCTGGAACCCCGGCGCTGGTGCTTCCCGTTCGCCGGCTGCGTGCCCTATCGCGGCTACTTCGACCCGGCGGACGCCGACCAGCTGGCCACCCGCCTGGCGGAACAGGGCTTCGATGTCGCAGTGTCCCCGGCGCTCGCCTATTCGACGCTGGGGTGGTTCCGCGACCCGTTGCTGGACACAATGTTCCGCTACCGCGAGGCGCAACTGGCCGCGGTCATGTTCCACGAACTGGCGCACCAGCATCTGTACGTCCGCGGCGATACGGCATTCAACGAGAGTTACGCCAGCTTCATGGAAGACATCGGCGTCCCGCTCTGGCTGGACAGCAGTGGACGCGCGGAACGCCTGCCGGCCTGGCGCCGACAGCAGCAGGCGACAGCGGAGTTCGCCGCCCTCCTCGACGGGGTCAGGGAGGAGTTGGCTCACGTATATGCATCGCCGGATCAGCCGCACGAGTTGCGCGCGGCGAAGGCTACGGTTTTCGACCACCTCCGGGAGCGATATCTCGCCATGGTGCGAGAGCAGTGGCAGGGGGAAGATTACTTCGCGAACTGGTTCGATGCGGGCCCCAATAATGCCCGGCTGGCCCTGTTTGACAGCTACCGCGGTGGAACCTGCGCATTTGCCGCGCTGTACGAGGCGGCCGGGCGGGACCTGTCCGCTTTCCAGGCCCTGGCTGCCGAGCGGGCGGCCCTGGATGCGGCGGCCAGGCAGGCCTGGTTGAACGAGCCCTGTACGGTCATTGCACCGCGTCCCGATCTGTGACAACTTACCCGGATGACCCTGGCCCAAGGCTGACGGCGCTGAGACTCTTGTCATCACCGAGAACACCAACCGGCAGGACCGCGGCCGTGATTGCTATATTCCTTTGCCTGCTGACTGCCAGCCCGGGCAGCCGCGCGGAGGAAGAAGAGGCGCCTGCGCCACCACCCGGGCTGGGCCCTTCCTGTCCGGACCCGGTGCTGGGGCCGGTCATGCCGCCCACACCCGACCGCACCCAGGCGCCGATCGTCATCTACGCCGAGGAACTGGATGCCGGCCGGACCACGGTCGGCGAAGCGCGAGGCTCGGTCGAGCTGTTTCGTGCCGACCAGCACATGTCCACCGACCGGATACTTTACGATCCGGTCAAGAAGGTCGTCACCGTGCCCGGGGCGTTGGAATACGAGGACCAGCAGGTCTGGTTCAGGGGCGAGGAGGCGAGCTACTCCTTCATTGAAGAGTCCGGGCGGTTCCATCGGATCGACTATGGTCTGACCGGCTCCAGCGCGAACGGCAGCGCCGAGGCGGCCGAGCTGGTCGGCGGCAACACCTCGATTCTCCGGGCGCCGGACTACACGACCTGCCCGGGGCAGAGTCCCGACTGGCAGCTCGATGCCCGTGAACTGGAATTGCTTCACGAAGAAGGGATGGGCAAGGCGCGCGGCGCCAAACTGACGTTCAAGAACGTCCCGATCCTGTATGCGCCGTATTTCACCTTCCCGATAGACGACCGCCGCAAGACCGGCTTTCTTTATCCCAACCTCGGGCAGAACAGCGACAGCGGCTTCGAGATCGGCATTCCCTGGTACTGGAACATCGCACCCAACCAGGACGCCATCATCGAACCGCACTATTTCACCAATCGGGGCTTCATGCTCTTCGGGCAGTACCGCTTGCTGACGCCGCGGAGCTACGGCAACCTGGAACTGGACTACATGCCCAGCGACCGCGAGACCCGCGAATCGCGGTACCGTTATCTGCTCCGGCACACGGCGCGGCCCCGGGAACGCTGGGGCACCAACCTCGTCTTCGAGCGGGTCAGCGACAACCGCTACTTCCAGGACTTCGGTACCAACCTCGGCCAGACCTCCCTGCAATTCCTGCGCAGCAGCGCTCAGTTGACGGGGGTCGGGCGCTACTGGAACCTGGAACTGATGGCCGATGATTTCCAGGTCATCGACGATTCGGTGGAGGCCGACAACGAACCCTACCGGCGCATCCCGCGCCTCGCGTACTGGCTTGACCGGCCGATGGGGTACCGGGGCCTCTACTTCGCGCTGGACTCCGAGTTGGTGTATTTCGACCGGGACGTGGGCGAAACCGGCGCGCGCCTCGACCTGATGCCGCGGCTCTACTGGGAAATGCAGCGCAACTGGGGTTTCCTGCGGCCCAGCGCGGGATACCGCTATACCGCCTACGAACTCGACCTGAAGGGCGCAGCAGGCGATGAAACGCCGTCTACAGGGGTTCCGGTCCTGAGCCTCGACGGCGGCCTGATCTTCGACCGGCGCATGGCCAACGGAGATCTGCAGACCCTGGAACCAAGGCTGTTCTATCTGCACGTGCCTTACGAGCCGCAGAACGACCAGCCGGTATTCGACAGCGGCGAATTCACGTTCAGCTTCAGCCAGCTTTTCAACACCAATCGTTTCGCCGGCGGCGATCGGCAGAGCGACGCCAACCAGTTGTCGGTGGCGGTCACCACGCGCCGCTTCGACGGCGTGAGCGGGCGGGTGCTGTGGAGCCTCAGCCTGGGCCAGATCGTCTATTTCAAACCGCAGCGCGTTCAGCTGGAACCTTCGCCGATGTTCGACGACGACCTCTCGCCGTTCCTGGCGGAGTTCAACTGGCGTCCGTTCAGCCGCGTCAGTGCCACTCTCGGGCTGCAGTGGGACTGGGAGAGAAACCAGCTCGACGTCGGCATGGTCGGCATCCAGTACCGGGGCGAATGGGGTCAGCGCGCGGCCTTCGAATATCGCTTCCGGCGCGACCGGGTCGACCAGTTCGACCTCCGGCTTTCCTGGCCGGTCAACGAGCAGTGGCGCGTGCTGTCGCGCGTCAACTATTCCTTCGCCGATCGAGACATGCTGGAATTCCAGGGCGGCATCGAGTATGAAAGCTGCTGCTGGGCGCTGCGAACCGTCGTGCGGCGTTACCTGAAAAACCGCGATGGCGATTACCGCAATGCCATTTACCTGGAACTGAACCTGAAAGGCCTGGCGAGCATCGGGACGCGCGGGCAGGAACTGTTTCGCGACTGAATACTCCTATGAGATAGAATGGCGGGCCAGGATATCCGGAGAAGTACCCGATGATTCAGAATTACCGTTTCCGGCAGGCTGCAACTGCGCTGTGCCTGCTGATCGCCGCGCTCCTGTTGGTGCCGGCACCGGCGGCGGCCCAGAGCGGCGGAACGATCCCGCTGGACTCAATTGTCGCGCTGGTCGACGAGGACGTGATTATGCGCAGTGAGCTGGACCTGGCCGTCGCCGGCATCGTGGACCGGGTGCGGGCGAGCGGCGAGGCCATGCCGCCGATGAACCTGCTGGAGCGGCAGGTCCTTGAGCGCCTGATCATCCGGGAGCTTCAGGTGCAACGCGCCCTGCAGACCGGCATTCGGGCCAGCGACGCGGACATCGATCAGGCGCTGATGACCCTGGCGCAGCAGAATGGCATGACCATTCAGCAATTGCGTCAGGTCATCGAAGGCGATGGTGAGGACTTCGCGGAGTTTCGGCGCAATATCGGCGAGGAGATCATGAGCGAGCGCCTGCGGCAGCGCATCGTCAGCAGCATGGACCCGATCACGGACACCGAGGTCGACATCCTGCTGGCCTCCGAAGAGCTGGGCGGCGGTGAATACAACGTCTCCCACATACTGGTGGTCCTGCCCGACGGCTCCACGCCCCCGCAGATCAGCGCGGCTCGGGCCAAGGCGGACACCATCCATCAGCGGTTGGTGGAGGGACTGGATTTTGCGTCGGCGGCAATCAGCTACTCCGATGGCCAGGAGGCCCTGGAAGGCGGGCTGATCGGTTGGCGGGACCTCAACAGCGTACCGGCCTTTTTTGCCGATGCCGTGCGCGATCTGAAGCCGGGTGACTTCACGCAACCGGTTCGCAGCCCCGCGGGATTCCACATCATCAAAGTCAACGACTTTCGGGAACAGCGGCAGGTAGTAGTCAAGGAATACAATGCGCGGCACATCATGGTCGAGGTCAACGAACTGACAACGCCCAAGCTGGCCATGGACCGGATCACGGAAATCAAACAGCAGCTGGGCGACGGCGCGGACTTCGGAGAGCTGGCGAAGGAGTATTCCGACGACCCGACCAGTGCGAACCTTGGGGGCGACATGGGCTGGTTCCCGCCCGAAGCGTACGGTGAGCGCGTGTACCAGACGCTGATGGCCATGCGTCCGGGCCAGGTCAGCGAGCCGTTCCAGACCATGAGTGGCTGGCACATCATGGAGCTCCTCGACACCCGCGAAATCGATCGTACCGAGGAAGCCATCCGCGCCGAGGCCCGTGAAAAAATCCGCCGGCAGCGCGCCGAGCAGGAAGTCGAAAAAGTCCTGCGCCAGTTCCGGGACGAGGCCTACGTGGAAATCAGATTGCCGGGCCAGCAGCGAGGCTCCGGCTGAGCGCGTTTCGATGTCCGCAACGCCGGCCAGGAAGGAACAGGGCCCCATCCTGGCCGTTACACCCGGCGAGCCGGCCGGGATCGGTCCGGAAATCCTGCTGAAGTTCTGTCTCGAACACCCCGAATTCCGGGTGCTGGCCGTTGCCGATCCGGGCCTGCTCGAGCAGGCGGCCGCACGTCTCGGACTGGACCTGCCGTTCGAACGATGGCAGCCGGGGCAGACCATCAGTCCGGGACGGCCCGCCTGCTGCCCGGTGTACCTGCACAGCCCGGTAGCCTGCGGGCGGCCGGACCCCGCCAACGCGGCCTACGTGCTGGAAACGCTGACCCGCGCGGTCGCCCTGGTCCGTGAGGGCGAGGCCGCGGCGCTGGTCACGGGGCCGGTGCACAAGGGCGTGATCAACGATGCGGGGCATCGCTTCAGCGGGCACACGGAATTCCTGGCCGAACTCACCGGCACGCCCCGGGTCGTGATGATGCTGGCGGCGCCCGGCCTGCGTGTCGCGCTCGTCACCACGCATCTGCCCCTGCGGCGCGTCGCAGACGCGATTACGCCGGACACGCTCGAGGACGTCATTCGCATCACCTGGACGGCCCTGCGCGATCAGTTCGGAATAGAGCGGCCGCGCCTGCAGGTGCTGGGCCTCAACCCCCACGCGGGTGAGGGCGGCCACCTGGGGGCCGAGGAGGCCGAGGTTATCGATCCCGTGCTGGAGCGGCTGCGTGCCGAGGGCTTCGATCTGCACGGACCGGTGCCCGCGGACACCGCCTTCAACCCGCCCCGACTGCGTGACTGCGACGCGGTCGTCGCCATGTATCACGACCAGGGCCTCCCGGTCCTCAAGCACACGGGTTTCGGACAGGCCGTGAACATCACCCTGGGGCTGCCGATCATCCGCACCTCCGTGGACCACGGTACCGCCTTCGACCTGGCGGGCAGCGGCCGAGCCGATGCCGGCAGCCTGGCTCGGGCCGCAGCGGTCGCCCGTGCCGTGGCCCTGCGGACGGACTCGGTGCCGGCCTGAACGCCCCCCATGATGGGACACCGCGCGCGCAAACGATTCGGGCAGAATTTCCTGGTCGACGAGCTGGTGGTCGATCGCATCGTTGCGGCGATCGCGCCCGACGCCGCGCAACTGATGCTGGAAATCGGCCCGGGCCAGGCGGCGCTGACCTCCGACCTGGCCGATTCGGGCGCCGAACTCCACCTCATCGAGATCGACCGCGACCTCGCGGCCTCGCTGCGGCGGCGGTTCGACGGGATCAAAAACGTGGCGGTACACTGCGGCGACGCGCTCAAAATGGACCTGCCGGCCCTGACCTCGGGCCGGCCGTTTCGCCTGGTCGGCAACCTCCCCTACAACATCTCGACACCGCTCCTGTTTCATGCCCTGCAATGGCACGAACTCGTCGTCGACATGCACTTCATGCTGCAGCAGGAACTGGTGGACCGGATGGCGGCAAGCCCGGGCGGCAAGGCCTGGGGCAAGCTGTCGGTCATGTGCCAGTACTACTGCGCGGTCGCCCCGCTGTTCGGGGTCCCCCCGGAGGCGTTCAGGCCAATGCCCGCCGTGCAGTCCACCTTCGTCAGGCTGGTGCCCCACGCGGAGCCGCCCGTGGGTGTCGGTGACCTGGCGCGCTTCGAGCGCATCGTCGCCCGGGCATTCTCGATGCGGCGCAAAACGCTGCGGAACAGCCTGCGCGGCATGCTGGACGCCACCGCGATTGCTGCCGCCGGCATCGACCCCGGGCTGCGCCCGGAACAACTCGGATTGGCCGAGTTCGCGGCCCTGGCGGAAATTCTCGGCAGCAGTCACGACACTGACCGCGGAATTTCGTAACATTTCATCCCTATGGCTACCTACGTCGTCGGTGACATCCAGGGCTGCTACGACGCATTGCAGCGCCTGCTCGAAAAAATCGCTTTCGACCCGGCGGCCGACCGGCTGTGGAGTCCCGGCGACCTGGTCAATCGCGGCGGGCAGTCGCTGGAGACGCTGCGCCTGCTGAAATCGCTGGGCGGCCGTTTCAGGATGACCCTCGGCAACCACGATCTCTACCTGCTTCGCGAATACTGGCGCTTTCCGGACGGCGGATCCGCCAACCACGAGATCGACGTTATCCTGCACGCACCTGACCGGGACGAGCTGTTGGACTGGCTCCGCGGGCAGCCGCTGGCCCGCTGGTCGCGCAAGTACGGGGTGCTGATGGTGCATGCGGGCGTCGTGCCGCAGTGGACGGCCGAACGCACACTGTCGCTGGCCGCCGAGGTGGAAGAAGTACTGCGCACCGGCAGCGGCGGAAAATTCTTCGCGAAGATGGACAAGAACTGGGTGCGGCGCTGGGACGACGATCGCAGCGGCTGGAAGCGGCTGCGCCTGATCAGCAACATCCTCACGCAACTCCGCTTCTGCGACGAAAACGGCAAGATGCTGGGCAACGCCAGCGGGCCGCCGGGTTCCCAGCCGGCACCCTACAAACCCTGGTTCGAGCACGCCAACCGCAAGACCCGGGACGTGACGGTGCTGTTCGGGCACTGGGCGGCGCTGGGCCTGTATCAGCGCGATAACCTCGTGTGCCTCGATTCCGGCTGTGTTTGGGGCGGGCGTCTCAGCGCGCTCCGGCTGGAGGATCGGCAGCTGTTCCAGGTGCCGGGGAAGTTCCATCCCGGGCGCATCGCCTGGTCAGCTCGATGACCCGGTAGTCGAACGGGTTCCGTTCGTCGGCGCATTCGCTGCGCATCGAGACCTGCCGCCAGTCTTCGCGGCGCCACTCGGGGAACCAGGTGTCGGCCGGCGGTTCGCAATCGACCAGCGTCAATACCATTCGATCGGCGTGGGCGAGCGTCTGTCCATAGAGTTGGCCGCCGCCGATGATCATCACCTCCTCGCCACGGGCCAGTACGAGCGCCGCCGCCAGCGAGTCGGCGACCTCGCAGCCCGCGGCCCGAAACGAAGCATCGCGGGTCACGACGAGGTTCTGCCGGCCCGGTAACGGGCGACCGATGGACTGCCAGGTGCGCCGGCCCATGACGATGGGTTTGCCCATCGTGGTCTCCTTGAAATGGCGGAGTTCGCGGGGCAGGTGCCAGGGCAGTTCGCCGCGCAGACCAATGGCCCGGTTGCGGCCCATGGCCGCGACGATCGTGATGAACTTGCCGCCCAGCATCCGGCCGTGGGGCTCAGACGGCTATCGGCGCGCGGATGGCCGGATGACAGCGGTAATCGACCAGTTCGAAATCTTCGTAGCGGAAATCGAACAGGTCGGTGATCTCCGGATTGAGCTTCATCCGCGGCAGGGGATGCGGCTCGCGGCCGAGCTGGGTGTCGACCTGCTCGAGGTGGTTCAGGTAGATGTGGACATCACCGAACGTATGAATGAAATCGCCCGGCTCATAGCCGGTGACCTGGGCCACCATCATCGTCAGCAGCGAGTAAGAGGCAATGTTGAACGGCACGCCGAGGAACACGTCGGCGCTGCGCTGGTAAAGCTGGCAGCTCAGGCGGCCGCCGGCGACATGGAACTGGAACATCGTGTGGCAGGGCGGCAGGGCCTGCAGCCCCATGGCTGCGTTCTCCACCGGGCTCCGCGTCTCGTCCGGCAGCAGCGCCGGGTTCCAGGCGGACACGATGTGCCGGCGCGAATCCGGGCGCTCGCGAAGGTCCTGCAGCAGCTGGGCGATCTGGTCGATGCGGCGCCCGTCAGCCGTGATCCAGTTGCGCCACTGGGCCCCGTAGACCGGGCCCAGCTCGCCCGTGTCGGTCGCCCATTCGTCCCAGATGGAGACGCCGTTGTCCCGCAGGTAGCGGATATTGGTGTCGCCGCTGAGGAACCACAGCAGCTCGTGGATGATCGACCTCAAGTGCAGCTTCTTCGTGGTGACCGCCGGAAAGCCGTCCGCCAGGTCGAACCGCATCTGGTGCCCGAACAGGCTGATCGTGCCGGTGCCCGTGCGGTCGGGCTTGCGGGTGCCCTCATCCAGGATTTTCTGCAGCAGGTCCAGATAGGTTTGCATCGGTTCAACGGTAACGGTAAGCAACGGCCATGATGATCACCCCGGCGAGAATCATCGGCAGCGACAGCAACATCCCCATGGTGAGCCACTCGCTGCCGACGAAGCCGATGTGCGCATCGGGTTCCCGGAAGAATTCTGCCATAAAGCGAAAGCAACCGTAGCCGACCAGGAACAACCCGGACACGGCGCCGGCCGGCCGCGGCAGGCGCGAATAGACCGCCAGCAGCACGAACAGGCCGAGGCCCTCGCCCAGCACCTGATAGAGCTGGCTGGGGTGGCGGGCCATGTGGTCCAGGGCCCCGCTTTCCCAGGCGGCGCGCAACTCTGCGGACTGCCAGCCGCCGGGCTGGAGGGCGTTGGCGAATATCATGGCCCAGGGAACATCGCTCAGCCGCCCCCAGAGTTCGCCGCCAATGAAGTTGCCGATGCGGCCCAGGCCGAGGCCCACCGGGACCAGCGGGGCCACGAAGTCGGCCACCTGCCAGAAGGTGCGCCCGGAGCGCCGCCCGAACCACCACATGGCGACGATGACACCCACCAGGCCGCCATGAAACGACATGCCGCCGTCGGTGATACGGAACAGGAACCACGGGTCGCGCAGGAGGCTGTCCAATCCGTAAAAGATGACATAGCCCAACCGGCCGCCGACCACCACGCCGAGCATGCCGTAGAACAGCATGTCGCCCACCGCCTGCGGCGTCCAGCCCCACCAGGGCCGGTTGCGGGCCAGCCAGTTGCCGCCCGCCCAGAAGAAGAGAAAGCCCAGCAGGTACATGATCCCGTACCAGTGCACCTGGAGCGGGCCCAGTGAAAACGCTATCGGATCGAATGCGATGTACAGGTGGCTGGATTGGCTCACGAGTCGGTTAGAATCCATTTCCCGGGCAGGCTGTGGCAGCATATGCCAGGCACCCGCCTGCCGCAAGCCGACCACAGGGCCATACCAGGACCGCTGCATGAACCGTCTGAGCAACGAATCCAGCCTCTATCTCCGCCAGCATGCCGACAACCCGGTGGACTGGCACCCCTGGTGCGACAGTGCGCTGGAATCCGCGCGGAGCCTGGACCGCCCTGTCCTGCTCTCGATCGGCTACAGCGCCTGCCACTGGTGCCATGTCATGGCGCACGAGTCCTTCGAAGACGAAGCGACTGCCGCAGTCATGAACCGGCTGTTCGTCAACGTCAAGGTGGACCGGGAGGAGCGCCCCGACCTGGACCGCATCTACCAGTTGTCCCATCAACTGCTGACCGGCCGTGGCGGCGGCTGGCCGCTGACCGTCTTCCTGGACCCGGCCGACCTCGTCCCGTTTTTCGCCGGCACGTATTTTCCGCCCGAGCGCCGTTACGGGATGCCCGCGTTCAGCGAACTCCTGGAAGCGATCCACCAGTGGTACGGCGAGAACCGCAACGAGCTCCCCGAGCAGAGCGCCAGGCTGCAAACGGCGCTGGAGTCGATTCAGGCGGCCCCGGCAGACACTCCGCAGGTCGTGGACGAGAACCTGGCGCGCGCAGTTTTTGATCGGGCAGCGCAGCAGGTTCGGTCCCGATACGACCCGGTCCACGGCGGCTTCGGCGGCGCACCGCGGTTTCCGCAGGCACCGCTGCTCGAAGCGGTCGCCGCGCTCGGTCGGGAGGCCGCCCACGACAACCTGCAGCAGCCGCTCGAGTTCAGCCTCGAGAAGATGGCGCTCAGTGGCCTGCGCGACCACCTCGACGGCGGGTTTTTTCGCTATTGCGTGGACGGCACGTGGACGATCCCGCATTTCGAGAAAATGCTCTACGACAATGCCATGTTGCTGCCCCTTTACGCAGAGGGCGCCCGGCGCCGGGACAACGCCTTGCTGGCGACTACAGCCGAAGGGATTGCGGACTGGCTGCAGAGCGAGATGCGGCAGCCCACGGGCGGCTATGCCGCCAGCATCGACGCCGACGCGGACGGCGAGGAGGGCGGCTTTCACGTCTGGTCGACCGACCAGATCGACGCCGGCCTCGACGGCACTGTCGGGCCGCTGTTCCGGCGCGCTTACGGCCTGGACCAGGCGCCGAATTTCGAAGGGCGCGCCTGGCACCTGCAGCGGGGGGCCTCCACAGCCGAACTGAGCCGGGAATTTGACCTGGCGGAAGCCGAAGTCGAAGCGCGGTTGGCCACCGCGCGGCGACGTCTGCGGGAGATTCGCGAAGCCCGCATCCAGCCGACGCGGGACGACAAGCAGCTGACCTCCTGGAACGCCCTGCTGGCCGGCGGGTACGTCCGTGCCGGGCGGGCGCTCGGCCGCGAGGACTGGCTGGACCGGGCCGCGGAGATCCTGGACTTCATCCAGCGTGAGCAGTGGCGCGACGGCCGTCTGCTGGCCGTATTCAATGCCGGCGAGGCGCGCTTCGACGCCTACCTCGACGATTACGCCTGGCTGCTCGGGGCCCTGCTGGATTACCTGTCGGTCCGCTGGGAACCGGACCGGCTCAACTTTGGCATACAACTCGCCGAAACCCTGCTGGCCCGTTTCGAAGCCCCCGCCGACGGCGGCTTCTTTTTCAGCGATGCCTCCGTGGACGTGCCGATTACCCGCAGCATGATTTATCAGGACGACGCCACGCCGGCCGGCAACGCCGGCGCGATCCTGGCGCTGAACCGCCTGGCGCGGCTGTTGGGGGAGCCGCGGTTCGCGACCGCGGCCGAGCGTTGCCTGCGGCGGGCCGTGCCGCAGTTGCGGGAAAGCCCGCTGGCGCATGCCAGCCTGTTGATTGCGCTGCAGGACACCGTGCGCCCGCCGCCGCATCTCGTCATCGGCGGCACCGACGCCAGCGCCGCGGCTTCACTCAAACGGTGGGTGGAGGACGACTATCGGGTAGACTGCTACCTGATCGGGCCGCCCGATCCGGGCCTGCCCGGCATGTTGTCCGGGTACCGGTCCGCAGAACCGGTAACCGCATGGTTGTGCCGGGGGATGCACTGTTTACCGCCAGTGCACTCGCGTGCAGAGCTGAAGTCCTTGCTGGAATGATCTAGCCATGTTCGAAATGGTGTTGCCAAATTCGCATGCGCTCGCGGTGATGGTGCTGATCTTCGTGGCACTGCTACTGTTCACTCGCGAGAGCATTCCGCTGCAGACCACCAGCCTGCTGGTGCTGGTCGCGCTGACTGTCGGCTTCACCCTGTTTCCATTCAAAAGCGATGGGCAGGTGCTGCAGGCCAGCGACTTTTTCCTCGGCTTCGGGCACAAGGCGCTGGTGGCCGTCTGCGCCCTGATGATCGTCGGGCAGGGCCTGATCAGGACCGGCGCGCTGGAACCGGTGGGACGCATCCTGGCAAAACTCTGGCGCAAGGGCCCCGCCATTTCCCTGCTGTTCACCATTCTGATCACGGCCGTCCTCAGCGCCTTCATCAACAACACGCCGGTCGTCGTGCTGATGCTGCCGATCCTGATCGGTGTCGCGGTCCGCACCGGCGATTCGCCCTCGGGCACGCTGATTCCAATGGGTTTCGCCAGCATTCTCGGCGGCATGGCCACGACCATCGGCACGTCGACGAATCTGCTGGTCGTGAACGTGGCGGCGGACCTCGGCATGGATCCTTTCAACATGTTCGATTTCCTGGGACCCGCCAGCATCGCCGGTTTTTTCGCGGTTCTCTACCTGTGGCTGATTGCGCCGAGGATCACGCCCGTGCGGCAGCCGCCGATGAGCGGCACGGTATCGCGGCTGTACACGGCCCAGATACGCCTGGACAGGGGCAGCCCGGTGGTCGGCAAAACCCTGGCGGATGCCCTGCTGCGGGCCGGCGAAGGCATGAAAGTCGAATCCGTGCAGCGCGGTAGGGGCGTTTTCATCAATCCACTGCCCGACGTCGCACTCAAGGAGGGCGACCGCCTGACCACGAGCGATACGCAGTCGAACCTGCGGGAATTCGCGAGGCTGCTCGGCGGCACGCTTTTTTCCGGCGACCAGGCCGTCGACGCCGCGCATCCCCTCAGCGCCGAGGGCCAGCAGATCGCGGAGGTGGCCATCACGCCGGCCTCGCGGCTCAACGGCGTCCGCATCGGCAATGCCAGGCTGCGGGCAAGTTACGGCCTGCGGCTGCTGGCGCTCGACCGTTACGAGGAATCACAGGCCCGCAAG
>CALKKN010000258.1 GCA_937995275.1 uncultured Lysobacterales bacterium
GGCCGTTGGACAGCACAAAATTGTAGACGGAGCTGACAGCCAGGCCCAGGACGCCGGCGCCGAACAGCCAGACCGCCCAGGCCTTGCGCAACAGCAGCGCGATTGAGCCGAGCAGGTCACCCCAGACGGCAACGGCCCACGCGGCCACCACCCAGGCCGGGAAAGAGTAGAAGTAGTCGAGCTGCTCCGGCGTGAACTGGCTCATGTAAAACTCCAGCCGCATCTTGGTCGCCAGGTAGTCGAACGCACCCATGGCGTTCCACAGCAGGGCAATCACGCCGACAATCCACAAGTGCACGGGGGCTTTTACGCTATTCGAGCTCATGGGCATGTCTCCTCGTTTCCACCCAAGAAGCATAGCAGCAATCGGCAATTCCGGTTCGTGATCACTGCTGTGAGGGCCGGTCTCTGCGGAGGCGGCCTTGTGGGAATGGTTTTGTGGGAGCGGCTTTGTGGGAGCGGCTTTAGCCGCGATGGGGTATTTGTCAGGTTCCGGCAATTCGATCGCGGCTAAAGCCGCTCCTACAGCCGCTCCGCCGACTCGCCGACGAATGACGGCAGCTCCTGGCAGCTCACGTGCTCGAAGATCAGTTCCGTCTCGATATGCGAGACTTCCTCCCGCGCAGTGAAGGCCGTCATCGCCAGGTTGCGGAGATGTTCGGAATCCTTCGTCCAGACGTGCACCAGGAAGTCGATGGGGCCGGCCACGTGATAGAACCGCACGACTTCGGGCAGCTCCAACGCGTGCTGCCGGAAGGCCTCGACATCCGGCTTGTAGTGGCGCTTCAGGCGCACGGAGATCATCGCCTGCAGTCCCACCCCGAGCCTCGAGGGATCGACCTCGGCCTTGAAGCCCGTGATGACGCCGGCCTGCCGCAGCAGGCGCGTGCGGACCAGGCAGGTCGACGGCGCCAGTCCCACCTTCTCCGCCAGTTCCTTGTTCGACAACCGAGCATTGTTCCGCAGAAGGCGCACGATTTTGTAGTCGATTCGATCAAGTGCTGTCATGGCGTGGTACTTCCGAATAAAATTCGTCAATGAATTTATTATAGGTATTTTATTCTAAACTAATGGCATAGAACAAAATTATTGACGAACATGCGGCAGCCCGCCGCACAGCTGCGGTGGCGCAAGCCGCTTCTATGGCTGGAGCAGAACCATGACCACCCCGCGAGACGTGATCAAACACCCGAAAATCAAGAACCCGGTCGAGACCCTGGCCAACACCCGCCACGAGTTCGGCGAGCACGGCGGGGTCAACATGTCGATCGAGGCCAGCACCACCTTCACGGCCATGCACCCGAACGTCCTGACCGAGATGTTCCACGGCGAGCGCGGGCCGGACCAGGGGGGCTGCTACCTGTACGGCCGGCATTTCAACCCGACCGTCTACAACCTCTCGCGGCAACTGGCGGCGCTGGAAGGCACCGAGGCAGCGTACTGCACGGCCAGCGGCATGGCGGCCATCGCAGGCACGCTGTTCCAGCTCTGCAACTCGGGTGACCACATCGTGTCGGCCAACACCGTGTACGGCGGCACCTATGCCCTGCTGAACGACTTCCTGCCGGCCAAGGCCGGCATCACCACGACGCTGGTCGACATCACCGACCTCGCCGCGGTGGAGGCGGCCATCACGCCACGGACCCGCGTCATCTACGCCGAGAGCATCGCCAACCCGACCCTGCGGGTGGCCGACATTCCGGCGCTGGCCGACATCGCACACCGCCACGGCCTGAAGCTGGTCATCGACAACACCTTCAGCCCGCTGATCCTGAGCCCGAAACAACTGGGCGCCGATATCGTCGTGCACAGCATGACCAAGTTCATCGGCGGCGCCTCGGACCACATCGCCGGGGCGATCTGCGCCGACAAGGCTTTCATCCTGGAGCTGATGGACCTGCACCAGGGCTCGCTGATGCTGCTGGGGCCGACGATGGACCCGCAGGTCGCCTTCAACATCAACCTGCGCATCGCGCACCTGCCGCTGCGCATGGCCGAACACGGCCGCCGCGCGCAGGCATTCGCCGAGCGCCTGCAGGAACTGGGCCTGGCGGTGACCTACCCCGGCCTGCCCGAACACCCCGACCACGAAATGATCACGGCGCTGCACTGCGCGGACTACGGCTTCGGCGGCATCCTGACGCTGGACCTGGGCACGGAAGAACTCGCCGATCAGTTGATGGACATGCTGCAGAACGACTACCGCTTCGGTTACATGGCCGTCAGCCTGGGCTATTTCGACACGCTGATGTCCTGCTCGGGCAGCACCACCTCCAGCGAGATGACCGACGAGGACAAGCAGGCCGCCGGCATCTCCCCGGGCCTGGTGCGCATGTCGGTCGGCTTCACCGGCACCACCGAGCAGCGCTGGCGGCAACTGCGCGGTGCCCTGGAGCGGCTCGGCTTCGTGAATGCCGCTCCGCGAAGTGGCCCCGTAGGCACCGAACGCATCGCTTCGTAACAACGTCTTGTGGGAGCGGATGTCTGTGGGAGCGGCTTTGGCCGCGATTGAGAATGGCGGCGAGGCGCGACCGGGCACCCCTGATCAGGACACGCTCTGAGACATCCCTGTTCGCTCGGTAATTTGCTCCCGAAAAATTACGGTCCTGATCAGGGATACCCGGCCGCTCAGCGAGCGCCTTGCATATCGCGGCTGAAGCCGCTCCTACAGATTTTTTTTGAAATCCAGCATTCGCTGGAGCGGCACCATCGCGCGGCGCCCGAGTTCGGGGTCGACGAATACCTCGTTGTCGTCGCGCTCGAACACGGTGGCCAGCGACTCCAGCTCGTTCATCGCCATCCACGGGCAGTTGGCGCAGCTGTAACAGGTCGCGCCGTGGCCGGCGGTCGGGGCGATGATCAATTCCTTGTCCGGCACCTGCTTCTGCATGGTGTGGAAGATGCCCTGGTCGGTGGCCACGATGAACTCGCGGTTCGGCATCTCCCTGGCCGCCTGGATGATCTGCGAGGTCGAACCCACGCGATCGGCCAGCTCGATCACGGCCGCCGGGGACTCCGGGTGCACCAGCACCGCGGCGCCCGGATGCTCTTCCATCGCGTGGCGGAGCCCGTCGGCCTTGAATTCCTCGTGCACCACGCAGGCGCCGTCCCAAACCAGCACGTCGGCGCCGGTCACGCTTTGAACGTAGTGGCCAAGGTGCCGGTCGGGCGCGAACAGGACCTTTTCGCCCTGCGCATGCAGGTGGGCCACGACATCCTTAGCGATGCTGGAGGTGACCACCCAGTCGGAACGCGCCTTGACCGCGGCCGACGTGTTCGCGTAGACCACGACCTTGCGGTCCGGATGTTCGTCGCAATAGGCGGCAAACTCGTCAGCCGGGCAGCCGATGTCCAGCGAGCAGGTCGCCTCCAGCGTGGGCATCAGCACGCGCTTTTCGGGGTTCAGGATTTTGGCCGTCTCGCCCATGAATTTGACGCCGGCCACCACCAGCGTCTGTGCCGGGTGTTCGTTCCCGAAGCGCGCCATCTCCAGCGAGTCGCTGACGATGCCGCCGGTCTCCTCGGCCAGGTCCTGAACCGCGTCCTGCGTGTAGTAGTGGGCGATCAGCACCCCGTTCTCGCGCTGCAGGCTGTCACGGATGCGGTCCTTCAGGAACGCCTGCCGCTCACTTGACAGCTCGTGTTCGTCCTTGTGCGCCAAGTGGTCCTTGACCAGGTCACGGATTTCCAGCAGGTGTTCGTGCGCGATGCTCATACCCTGAACATACGGCTTGCGGGGCGGTCTGGCAATAGCGCGCCGAGCGGGGGGGTTTTTGGGAGCGGCTTCAGCCGCGATTGATCTGCCAGGACCTCAAAAACCCAATCGCGGCTGAAGCCGCTCCCACACAGCCGCTCCCACAAAGCCGCTCCCACAAAGCCGCTCCAACAGAAAGCCGCTCCTACGGGTCGACCAGGAAATGGGCGATCTCGCTCAGCGGGGCCCGCTCGGTGTGCCACCGATTGATGGGGTGCTCGAGGTCGGCGAAGCCGACGGACATTCCGCAGTAGAACATCTGCTCCGGGGGTAAATCCAGGAACTCCGCAATCGTGCCGTGGAACACCGACCAGGCCTCCTGCGGGCAGGTGTGCAGCCCTTCCTCCACGGCCAGCAGCATGATCGTCTGCATAAACATGCCGAGGTGCGCCCACTGGTTGCGGCCCATGGCCCGGTCGATTGCGAAAAACAGCACCACCGGCGCGCCAAAGCCTTCGAGGTTGCGCGCGAACTGTTTCAGCCGTCGCTTCTTGTCTTCGCGCGGAATGCCGATCGCGGCATACAGGTCCTCGCCGCACTGGTAGCGCCGGGTGCGATAGGGCTCGTGCAGGGCAGGCGGGTAAACGTCGTATTGCGGCTTCTCCCCGCGCGGCCTGAGCAGGGCCTTGCGGCGGATCTTGCCAATGAGTTTGCGCAGCGGTTTGCCGGACACCACGTACACCTGCCAGGGCTGGAGATTGCCGCCGGAAGGCGCCCGGCGGGCCCGGTCGAGTATCCGTTCGATGGTCTCCGGCGGCACCGGACGGTCGAGGAAGGCCCGCGCCGAGAAGCGCGCGGCGACCGCATCGGCGACTTTCATGCCGTCTTCCGATCGGGCGGCGCGGTACCGGTCGCCTCGGTGAGTTGCCCGAATGCATCGTCCAGGTATGCGGCCAGCAACGGCAGATCCGGAACCGCGGTTCGCCCCGCGATCAGGCCGAAAAACAGCGTACCGGCGAAACTGCAGCAGGTGACGTTCAACGCCGTCATCGGCGGCAGGGTACTGACCGGATAGATGGCGAGCGCCTCGGCTCCCCTCAGGTAGCGTCTGACGCGCGAACCCGGGACGTTGGAGATCACCACGTTGTTGACCGGCGGCAGGAAGCGGCCAAGGCTCAGCAATTCCTCCACCTGCGAAAAGAGGGCGACGAGCAGGCTGTAATACTGCACGGCGGCCTTCGAGGCGCCGGAAAACACTTCACGGGCCGTGCCGATAGACTCCTTCACCTCGGCCAGCGACGTCAACGCA
>CALKKN010000259.1 GCA_937995275.1 uncultured Lysobacterales bacterium
TGGCGAAATCCCCGGGCCGCGTCTCTATGTGTCGGGCCCATTCATCCAGCACGAACCGTATCCCGGCACCGAGTCTTACCGCTGGGGCGTCAAGGGTGCTGACGACGCGCGTAAGAAGGTCCGGAGACTGGCCGAGGCGGGCGTCGACGTGATCAAGCTCATCGACCAGGACCACATGACGCTGGAGGAGGCCCGGGCGGTGGTGGACGAGGCGAATAAGCACGGCCTGAAGGTCGTGGCCCACTCACACCGGCCCGAAGAAATCCGCCGCGGTCTGGAGATCGGCGTCGACAATTTCGAACATACCGGGCTGACGACGGCGCCCGAGTATCCGCCGGACGTTATCCAGATGCTCAGGGAGCGCACCGCCACCGGGCGTGTCGCCGGCGGCCCGCTGTACTGGACGCCAACCGTCGAAGGCCTCTACCAGTACGAGTTGACGGTCGACAATCCCGAAATGCTGGACAGTGACTGCTGGCACCGGGGCCTGCAGCCGGACACGATTGCCGACATCCGGCAATCACTGGAGCAGCCGGGTCACCTGGAATACATGCAGTTGACACCGCTGCGCCAGCCCACCCTCAAGCGCAAAATCCAGCAACTCAGGGAGGCGGGCGTGGTGTTCCTGGTCGGTACCGACAGCGGTATACCCACCAAGTTTCACTGCCAGAGCACCTGGAACGAACTGGCCGTCTGGGTGTACGACATGGGCATCGATCCGATGGATGCGATCCGCTCGGCGACCTACTGGCCCGCGGTGATGATGGGGGTAGCGGACAGGACCGGCACCGTCTCGGCGGGCAAACTGGCCGACATCATCGCCGTGCAGGGCGACGTTCTGCGTTACATCAACCTGCTGCAGGACGTGGACTTCGTCATGAAGGGCGGGATCGTCTACAAGCGGGACGGCCAGCCCGTCGAATCGGCGCTGTAGGGCAGGGCACTTTCGGCCGAACCCGTTTGGTTTACGGGGCGCCGAGGCCTTGGTACGGCCCTAGCCCCCACTCCAGAGGCAGGCATCGCAATGTGGCGAACGGCCGTTCTCTTCCAGTATGTCGAAGATGAACTGGCGCCAGGTGTCGTTCGGCACCCAGACGGAGTCGAGGTCGTCCTTGGCCTGCCCGATATCGACGTCCTCGTAGAGCACACGGTAGAGAAAGCTGAATGACGAAGCGCGAAAGTTCACCTGGCAGTGCACCAGGGTCTTTTTCGGCGGCTCCTGGCGCATGACGCCCGCGAACGCGTAGAAATCGCTCCGGGCCGGCTCCTCCCAGTCAACCGGAATCTGGACATAGTCCATGCCGAGCCGCGACACGATCCGATCCTCGTGCGGCACCGATTCGTCGTGGTCGGTGAATGCCAGGAACACGACGCGCTCGAAGCCCGCCTCCTTCAGCCCCGGAAACTGCGAGCGCGTCGGTTGGCCGGAACTGGCGAGCCGATCGGAATACCCGCGGTAATTGACGATGTCGTCCGGCTCGGCCGCACCGGCTGAGGTGGCCGCCGGCACACCCACCAGGAATGTAGTTATGATCAGAACGATTTTGCCTCTGGTATCCATAATGTTTGTCCCATCTTCCCCAATACGGTTCGCCGCTGCCGGCCAATCCCGGTCCGAATTGCGGGAACCCAATTGTCTGCTACTCTAAGGATTGTAGTATGTCAGTCCGGAGTTGTTCGACTGATTGAATCGCCAGGCAGGTCTAGGGAGGGTTCAATGGCCATCAAATCGAGGGTATTTCCGCTCGTAGTGTTCAGCCTGATCGGAGTGTTACCGGTTTCCACCGCCCTGGCGGAGCCGCCCGGCCAGGGTGCCGTGCTCAGCGCGTCGTGCGCGGGCTGCCACGGGACGGACGGCCGCAGCCCGGGATCGATCCCGCCGATCTATGGGCGATCCGCGGAGTTCATCCGGACGTCGCTGGAGGATTTTCGATCCGGCAAGCGTTCGTCCACGGTGATGGGACGGCACGCGAAGGG
Organism: uncultured Lysobacterales bacterium; assembly: GCA_937995275.1. Taxonomy (GTDB): domain Bacteria; phylum Pseudomonadota; class Gammaproteobacteria; order Xanthomonadales; family SZUA-36; genus CALKKN01. Next base: position 1,978 of record CALKKN010000259.1, read on the forward strand.
TTATACCGATGAGGAAATTGCGCTGATAGCGGAATACTTCGCAAACCGGCAGGACGAGGGTGGAGACTGAATCATGGCAAAACTCACGCGCAGACATTTCGTTCGTATCCTGGGAACCGCTGGCACAGGAGCCGGCTTGCTGGGGTGGCCGTGGTTGGCCGGCGCCGGGCAGGCGAAGGGCAGGGTGGTGATCGTAGGCGGCGGATTCGGCGGCGCCAGTTGCGCCAGGTACCTTCGGAGGTTCGCGCCGGACGTGGACATCACCCTCGTCGAAAGGGACGCGAAGTTCGTGACCTGCCCCTTCAGCAACGCCGTTATGGCGGGAATCTACGACCTGGATTTTATTACCCACGACTACACCGCGCTGCGTGAGCGGGATCGGGTAAACGTGATCCATGACAGCGCCATCGCAGTGGATCCGGTCGGCAAGACGGTCGGTCTGGCTGGTGGTGACGCGCTCAAGTACGACCGGCTGGTCGTCTCCCCGGGTATCGACCTGCAATGGGGTGCGATCGAGGGCTACGACGAGGAGACCAGCGCCACCATCCCGCATGCCTGGAAGGCCGGTTCGCAGACGATGCTGCTGCGCCGCCAGCTGGAGGCGATGCCGGATGGCGGTGTGGTGGTCATCGCGGCGCCGCGGAATCCATTCCGCTGCCCGCCGGGGCCGTATGAGCGGGCCAGCCTGATTGCGCACTACCTCAAGCAGGCGAAGCCGCGGTCCAAGGTGCTGATTTACGACGCCAAGGCCAAGTTTTCCAAACAGCCGCTGTTCGAGCAGGGGTGGCAGGCACTGTATCCCGGCATGATCGAGTGGATCAGCGAGACCGACGGTGGCGCCATCGAACGGGTAGACGCGAAGAACATGACGGTGTACCCGACCTTCGGCGACCCGCAGAAAGGGGACGTGATCAACGTCATACCCCCGCAACAGGCCGGCGCGATCGCCCGAACGGCGGACCTGGCGCGCGATGGCTGGTGCCCGGTAGACCAGCGCACCTTCGAATCGACCGTCCACCAGGACGTGTTCGTCATCGGCGACGCGTCGATCGCGAATCCCATGCCCAAGTCAGGCTTTGCCGCCAGCAGCCAGGGTAAAGTGTGTGCGGCAGCGATCGCGGCGAATCTGGGCGGCCACGACCTGCCGGATCCGTCCTACGTCAACACCTGCTACAGCCTGGTGAGCCCGGAGTACGCCATCTCGGTTGCGGCGGTCTACCGGCACGGGGCGGACGGCATCTACGCGGTCCAGGGCGCCGGTGGCGTCAGCCCGAAAGATGCCGGCGAGACGTTCCGCAGGGAAGAAGCGCGTTACACGGTGGGCTGGTACCAGAGCATTACGTCGGACATCTGGGGCTGACGCCGCTGGCGGTACTCGCAGATCTCACCCCGGGGGCGGAGTTGCCGTGATCGGGCCCAGGATCGATATCAGTTGATCTGGGTCCGGGCATGCCGGGACCGATCTGCTAACCTTTCAATGTGAGCCCCGTAAAGAGCCTGCTGCCGGTCCTGCTATTCTTCCTGGTGTCACCGCAACCTGCGATGGCACAGGAGGTTTTCATTTTGCCGGGCTACCAGGAAGCCATCGAGTGGCTCCAATCG
>CALKKN010000260.1 GCA_937995275.1 uncultured Lysobacterales bacterium
CCGGACCGAGATGCTGCGCCACCTCGGCGTCAGCAACTCCGAGCTGCAGCAGGAGCATGGGCTGATCTGGGTCGTGCTCGACCTGCACCTGGCGTTCAGGCAGGCGGCACGGCTGGACGACGAGTTGCGGGTGACCTGCGAGATGCTGTGGATGAAAGGCGTGCGGCAGGGGTTCCGGCAGGAAATGACGAGAACATCGGATGATGCGTTGGTGGCGACGGCTGACCTGACCCTGGCCCTGCTGCATGCGCATAGCCACAAGCCGGCGCGCGTGCCGGCATGGATTAAGAAGGTGCTTGAGAATGGATAAGGAATTAAATGGATAACGACTTGCAAGTCTGGCAACTGATCATGCAGGCCGGCTGGCTGGTGAAGGGCGTGATGCTCCTGCTGCTGGTCGCCTCGGTGGCTTCCTGGATGATCATTTTCCGCAAGCGCCAGGTGCTGGTCGCGGCGGAGAAGGAGGCCGAGGCCTTCGAGGAGAAATTCTGGTCGGGCGCGGACCTGACCGCCATGCACGAAGCCATCGAGTCCAGCCAACGGTCGACACGGGGCATGGAGAAGGTCTTCGGCTCGGGCTTCTCGGAGTTTCTGCGCATGCGCCAGCAGGGACGTATCGGGCCCAACGCCATGGTCGAAGGCTCGCAGCGCGCCATGCGCATTGCGCTGACCCGCGAGACCGAGGAACTGGAGCATCACCTCAATTTCCTGGCGACCGTGGGCTCGACCAGCCCCTACATCGGCCTGTTCGGCACCGTCTGGGGCATCATGACCTCCTTCCACCAGCTGGCCAACGTCAACCAGGCCACGATCGCGATGGTCGCGCCCGGCATCTCCGAGGCCCTGATCGCCACCGCGATGGGCCTGTTCGCGGCCATACCGGCGGTCATCGCCTACAACCGCTTCTCCAACCAGGTCGAGCGGCTGGAGTCGCGCTACGACAACTTCAAGGAAGAGTTCTCCAGCATCCTGCAACGCCAGGCGCACCTGCTGAGCCAGGAATAGGACCTGTTAACACTACGTGGACATGCGTTGTTGTGACTGAAAGAGCGCCAATCAAGGCGCGAGGAGTGAAGTCTGGTGATTCCAAATGAATGACGAGCAACGCCGAGTGGCGCTCTTTCAGCCACAACCCTTCGGGACGCGGCCGTTTTTCCGCCTGGCTGCGTTATCACTTGCTCATGTAGCGGTGCTACACCACGCGCGTTCTGCCTTGCCAGCCGAAAAAACGGCCTGCGGCAACGCAAGCCCACGTAGTGTTAACAGGCCCTAGTCCCGTGGAAACCCGCAAGGCGCGCCGCCGACCCATGGCCGAAATCAACGTCGTGCCGTACATCGACGTGATGCTGGTGTTGCTGGTCATCTTCATGATCACGGCGCCGCTGCTGAACCTCGGCGTTGAAGTCCAACTGCCGAAGGCCGACGCCGAGCCGATGGATGTCGAGGAGAGCAACGAGCCCCTGGTGGTGACCGTGCTCGAGAACGGTGACCTCTACCTGAATGCCGGCGGCGACCTGGACGGAACCAGCAGCGGCCTGATCGACCCCGACTCGCTGGTTACCATCGTCTCCGCCATCGTGCGCCGCAACCCCGAAATCCAGGTGCTGGTCGGCGGCGACGAGACTGCCGGCTACGGGCAGGTGTACGGCGCCCTGGTGCTGCTGCAGAAGGCGGGCGTCACCCGCGTCGGCCTGATGAGCGACCCGGCCGAGCTGGGTTACGGCGGGGAAGCCGGGGCGGAGTAGCCCATGCAGTCGCCGCACGATCTGTTCGCGCAATTCCGGGCCTTCGCCGGCGCGATCGGCGTGCACGTGCTGATGGCCGCGCTGGTGGTGCTCGGCACGATGAGCTGGCAGCCGTTCCGCGAGCGGCAGCCTGTCGGGCTGACCATCGAGGCGGTCATCGTCGATACCGGCGAGATCCGCAAGCAGCGGGACGAGGCGCGCCGGGCCCAGGAGATGGAGGAGCGGCGCCGGCAACGCGATGCGGAACTCGAGCGGCAGCGCCAGCGCGAGCAGGAGCGCCAGCAGGAAGAGGAGCGCCGCCAGCAGCAGCTCGAGGAACAGCGCAAGCGCGAGGCGCAGGACCGCCTGCAGCAGTTGCGCATCGAGCGGGAACGCAAGCTGGAGGAGGAGCGCCTGCGGCAGCAGCGCGAACTGGAGCAGATCCGCGAGCAGCGCGAGGCCGCCGAGCGGCAGCGCCAGCTGGAGGAGGAGCGCCTGAAGCAGATCGAGGCCCGCAAGGAGCGCGAGCGCCAGGAAGAATTGCGCCTTCAGCAGGAGGCCGAGGCGCAGCGCCGGGCCGAGGCCGAAGCGCAGCAGTTCCGCGCCGGACAGATGGCCACGCTGAGCGATGATTACCACGCGGCGATCCAGTCGTTCGTGACGCAGAACTGGCTGCGGCCGCCAACCGCTCAGCCGGGCCTGCGGTGTACACTGAAGATCGTCCAGATCCCCGGCGGGGAAGTGATCTCCGCCGCGATCGCCGGGACCTGCAACGGCGACGAGGCCACGCGGCGCTCGATCCTGGCGGCGGTCGAACGGGGCGGGGCGTTGCCCTACCGCGGCTTCGAAGACGTGTTCGAACGGGAAATCGACTTCAAATTCATTTACGACGGTGACTGACAACGTGAAAAAACTAATCTGGATTCTGGGCCTGGCGGCCCTGGCCCTGGCGCCGCTGCGCGGCGTGCAGGCGCAGCTGGAAATCGAAATCATCAGCGGCAACCCGAGCGCGCTGCCCATCGCCATCGTGCCGTTCGACTGGCAGGACGCCACGCCGCCGCCGATAACGACCGTCGACCAGATCGTATCCAGCGACCTCTACCGGTCCGGGTTGTTCGACCCGATGGACGTGGAGGACATGGCCGAACGGCCACTGGAGGAGGAACAGATCCGCTTCGGCACCTGGCGCCTGCTGAAGGTCGATTACATCGTCATCGGCAGGGTGCGGACGGCGGCCGACGGTCAGGGTCACGAACTGATCTACCAGTTGTTCGACGTGCACAGCCAGGAGCGGCTGTTATCGCGCATCACCACGGTCGGCCCCGGCGACCTGCGCTTCGGCGCCCATCGCGTCGCGGACTCCATCTACGAGGCGCTGACCGGCGTGCCCGGCGCGTTTTCCACGCGCATCGCCTACGTCACCGCGACTGGCGTGGGCAACGGCACCCGCTACGAACTGGTGGTCGCCGACGCGGACGGCTTCGCGCCGCAGTCCATCGTGGGTTCGCCCGAGCCGCTGTTGTCACCCGCCTGGTCGCCGGATGGGCGCCAGC
>CALKKN010000261.1 GCA_937995275.1 uncultured Lysobacterales bacterium
GAATGGATCTGTCGAACGTTGACCAGAACCAGCTGAATGCGGTTGCCAGGCGGCTGAACGAGCGGCCACGAGAGACGCTAAACTTCGAAACACCCGCTGAACGATTTAACCAATGTGTTGCAGCGACCGGTTGAATCCGCAGTCGAAAGCCGCTATTAGTAAACTCTAATCCTGGCGCTAAACGAGTTCCGCTATGCGCCGCTTTCCGGAAATACAGGTTCGATCAGTCGACCGACGCACGCGGTGAGGGCGCCCCCGCCTACCTGCCCCCGGAATATTTTCAAAAAATGCTCCGAAACCCGCCGATACTAGGTATCCGTATAGAGACGGGGGGTCGAAATGCGTGAGGGGGGGTATGGGGGGTGCAGGCATGAAGAATTACTTGCAGTCGGAGGCTTGTACCAGGCGACAAGCTGCCAGCCCTTACTTAGGTTTAGCTGGCTGTCATGCATGGTGACTAGGCTGAGGCTAATTACCCCTTAGCAGATGCTTGGTCCGGGGACTCAAATCAACCCCTATACACCACCCTAGCACCATATTAAGAAAAATGGGCTACGTCGTTAAGACATAACCCATTGATTATATTGGCGCGCCCGACAGGATTCGAACCTGTGACCTCTGCCTTCGGAGGGCAGCACTCTATCCAGCTGAGCTACGGGCGCATGGTGATATTGCCGGGCGTAGTTTAGCGGTTTTTGGCGATGGAAGTAAACGCGCCGGCGCTTCCGGTCCGGCCGAGCAGCGGCTATACTATCTTGCTTGATCTCGCGCCGGCCGCCGGGCGGAAGACAAGAGCACAGAACATTTCCAGAGGTTCCGATGGATCACCAAGACGATCGCGCATTCCTGCGCCAATTCAGCGCTGTCATCGTCGGCTTCATGCTGTTGACGATAGCACTCATCTTTCTGGCCAGGTACATGCAACCCGACCCCGATGCGGACGCCAATCCGAGCCAGGCGATCCTGAAGGAACAGCGCATCCTGCCGGTCGGCGAAGTCCGGTACGGCGAGGAAGGCGCTGCGGCGCTGGCTGAAGTCCAGGCCGCCGCCGCGGCACCCGTCGTGGAGGAAGTCGCGATCGTCGACGGGGACCAGGTCTATGGCGGCCTGTGCAAGACCTGCCACGATGCCGGGGTGGCCGGCGCGCCTCTCGCCGCCTCGGACCAGATGGCCACGCGCCTGGATGAGAAGGGGCTCGAAACCCTGGTCTACAACGCCATCAACGGCCTTAACGCCATGCCGCCCCGCGGAGGCAATCCGAACCTGACGGACGAGCAGATCCAGGCCGCCGTCGAGTTCATGTTGCCCTGACGCCGGCCTGTCCTGACCGATCCTCACCAAATTTCCCTGATTCGACCGGCGCTTCTGCCCGGTCTGCTGTGCCTGGCCGCGCTGGCCGCGACGGCCTGCCGCGAGTCGGACCACGATCCTGTGACGGCCGCGGCGGCATGCCGTGGCGAGGTGGCCGCGATCACGGACATTCAGGGACCGGGCGATATTTCGCCCGTGGTCGAGCGGACGGTCGTGGTACGCGGCGTCGTGACCCGCGTCGAACCGGGCGAAGGACTCTATATCGAGGAGCCGGGACCGGCCGACGGCATCCGTTCCCGGGGGTTGTTCGTCCGCGGTGATGCATTGTCGTCGTCCACGCGTCGCGGCCAGCAGGTCGAGGTCAGCGGACGGGTGGCAGAACTCAGCGGCGAACCCGATCCGTTGACGGCGCTGATCAACGTGGATGGTCACACGGTCTGCGCCGAGAACGTCACGTTGCCATCGACCGCGACGCGGCTGCCGCTCGACCGGCGGGCCAGAGAGGCGCTCGAAGGGATGCGGCTCGCCCTGGAACAGCCCCTGGTCATCTCCGATGTCTACAACATGCACCGTGGCGAATGGATGGTCAGCGTGCCCGGACCGCTGCGAATCCCCACCGAGGACGTCGACCCGGGCCGTGGCGCGACCGAACTCCAGCGGCGGAACCGCCAGCGCGAACTGCATTTGGTCCTTTCCGGCCCCGACTTTCCGACGCGGCCGGTGGGCTCCACCGTCGGCCCGATGGCGGGCGTGATGGGGCACGACGGCGGCGGCCAACGCTTCTACCCCGAGGCCCAGCCGGCTGTGGATGCGGCCCGGCCCCAACGCATCGAACCGCCGGCCGCGGGCCATCTGCGCATTGTCAGCCTGAACCTGCTGAACTACTTCAACGGCGACGGGCAGGGCGGCGGCTTTCCCACCGAGCGGGGCGCCAAAACACCCGGCGAGTTCCGCGCCCAGCAGTCGCGCACGCAGGCCGCGCTGGCCGGGCTTCAGCCTCACCTGCTGGCCGTGCAGGAACTCGAAAACGACGGGTTTGGGGCGACCAGCGCTGCGCAGTCCCTGCTCGACCTGCTCAGCGGGGCCGGCGCTGCCGACTGGGACGTCATCGATCCCGGCATCGGACCGATCGGCGGCGACGTGATCACCGTGGGCCTTTTTTATCGCCGGCAGAGTCTCGAAGCCGTCGGGCCAGCCCGCGTACTGGAAGCACCCGCGTTCGAACGCCTCAGCCGCCCCCCCCTGGCGCAGGTGTTTCGCGACCGGCAGACCGGCGAGTCACTGCTGGTGGCGGTCAATCACCTCAAATCCAAGGGGCGCTGCCCGGAAGGCGGCCGCGACGGCGACCAGGGCGACGGTCAAGGCTGTTGGAACCGGGCGCGCGTCGCGGCCGTCGAGAGCCTGACGCCCTGGCTCGCGGGGCTGGCGCGGCATGCCGGCACCGAGAGGATCCTGGTGCTGGGCGACATGAACGCCTGGCGCCGGGAAGATCCGATCCGCGCCTTCCGCGAAGCGGGTTACCTCGAACTGGTGGAAGAACTGTCCGGCCTGCCCCAGCACAGTTTCCTGTATTTCGGCGCCCGCGGAACGCTCGACTATGCTTTCGCCTCGGCAACCCTGCGCCCCAGCGTCCGGCGGGCGGCCATCTGGCACATCAATTCCGACTGGCCGCGGAAGATGCCGCTGCCACAGCCGTGGCTACGGATGTCCGATCACGATCCCGTCGTGGTCGACGTCGATTTCAGCCAGTCCGCCACGGCCGACTGAACCTGCCTGAAAGCGTATACGAAGCAACGCTCCGCGCGGGGCCGGAATTCGTCCCAGATGGCGTCGACCCGATGCAGCGGATTGGGCCGCGACAGCCGGCGCCCGATGCCCCTCAGGCTGTGCAGAACCTCGGCTTCCTCGCGATAGGCCGCGAACAGCCCGCGCCGGTCCGCATAGGCCATGAACCGCTGCAGGCGTTCCGGCACCCATTGCCGGTGCCGGTCCAGCAATGCGCGCACATCGCAGTCGAAAGCGGGCAGCGTGCCTGTGCCATAGCGATCCCAGCGGCAGGCGAGCACGTGGTCGAAGCCCAGGTCGATGATGATGCCGGCGTAGCGCCTGAACGGCGGCGCAAACTCCCGGCGCAGATCCGCCACGGCGGACAGGGAATCGGTGTACGCGTCGATGTGGCGATGCAGCAGGATGCCGCGCGCCAGTTCCGGAGGGTATGCGGCCAGCGCCTGCCGGCCGCGGACGAAATCGCCCAGCATCGCCCCCATGCGCAGGTATTCGTCATCGCCGGCAAGCACCAGATGGGCCAGGTAGTTCATCGCGTCAGCGTAGCAGAAGGGCTGGAGGGTTTCTGGCCTGCCGGCGCCGTCCTGCGGTATGATGCAGGCATCCTGAGACGACCCGGCCGACCACGGCCGGTCGGGCCAAAACAGCGGTACATTCCTCATGACAGAAGCCCGGACAGTCGAGCAACCCGGCGAGTTTCCAACAGAACGCAGAGAGTTCTTCCTGCGCGGCCCCGCAGGCGTCATCGAATGCGCCACCGACGTGCCCGACTCGGACGAGGAACGGCCGGGCACCGTTATCATCTGCCATCCGCATCCCGAGCACGCGGGGACGATGCACAACAAGGTGGTCACGATCCTGGAGCGGTCCATGCGCGAACTGGGCCTGCGCACCGTGCGTTTCAATTTCCGGGGCGTCGGGCACAGCGAGGGCGAATTCGATGACGGCTACGGGGAGACCGACGACCTGTTCGCGGTGGCGGAGTGGGTCCGCAGAACGCGTCCCGACGACGTGCTCTGGCTGGGCGGATTTTCGTTCGGGGCGTACATCGCCACGCGGGCTGCGCTGAACCTGGATGTCGGTCAGCTCATTACCATCGCTCCGCCCGTCGACCGTTACGCCTTCGACAGCCTTCACCACCCGGAGTGTCCGTGGTTGGTGGTACAGGGTGACGAAGACGAATTGGTGCACATCGACTTGGTCGCCAAATGGGTGGACGATCTCGATCCTCCGCCGGAACTCGTGGTCATGAAACAGGCGGACCACATGTTCCACCGCCGGATCATGGACCTGAGGGGCCTGTTGAAAAACGGCGTCCGCGACCAACTGCCCGAGCCCATCCCCGCGCGCCCACTGGACTGAGCCCCTTCCCAGGTGCGTCTGTCTCCGCTAGGTCACTACCGGCAACTGGTCGATGCCGGTTCCGTAATCCGGGACCGCGACCAGCTGAATGCCGTGATGGCCTTCGAAACCCTGTGGGATGAGTTGCGGCGGCAGCCGCGGCGAGGGTTGCTGCGCCGCCTGCGTCCGCGCAACGGGCCGCCGGTCCGCGGCCTGTACCTCTGGGGCGGCGTCGGCCGCGGCAAGACCTGGCTGATGGACCTGTTCTTCGACAGCCTGCCGGGCGAGGGAAAACTGCGCATCCATTTTCACCGGTTCATGCAGCGGGTTCACGCGGAATTGCGGGACCTGGGCCGCGTGCAGGATCCTCTGCCCAGAATCACCGCCAACTGGGCCTCACAGTGCCGGGTCCTGTGCCTGGACGAATTTTTCGTGGCCGACATTGCTGACGCCATGTTGCTGGCCGGGCTGCTCGAGAACCTGTTCGCCCACGGGGTGACCCTGGTCACGACCTCGAACACGCATCCCGACGACCTGTACCGGGACGGGCTGCAGCGGGCCAGGTTCCTGCCCGCGATCGACCTGATCAAGGCGCGCACGCGGGTCCTCGAACTGGCGGGCACCACCGACTTCCGCCTGCGGATCCTGGAGCAGTCGGAGATTTTCCACTATCCGCTCGACGCGGCGGCCGACCGCGCGATGACGGCTGCGTTCAACCGGATGGCAGCCGAATGCGAACTGCGGCACGATCTCGAGATCGACGGCAGGCATTTCCATGCCCGCCGACGCGGCGACGGCATCATCTGGTTCGATTTCGATGAACTGTGCGAAAAGCCACGCGGCAGCACCGATTTCATCGAGATAGCGCGGGCTTTCAACACGGTGGTCATCAGCAATGTGCCGCAGCTGGGCGAGGACGAGGCGAGCGCCGCCCGCCGCTTCATCACCCTGGTCGACGAGTTTTACGACCGCGGCGTCAAACTGCTGGTGTCCGCCGAGGCGCCGCCCGGTGAGCTCTACACCGGCACCCGGCTCGCCTTCGAGTTCGAACGCACCAGCAGCCGGCTCACGGAAATGCAATCGCACGATTATCTCGCCCGCCCCCATTTGCCCTGAAGCAAGGCAGGCGAGCGCCGGCATAGCAGCGCTATGTCAAGCGAGCCTAACGCCGACTCAGGGGAAATAGGCCGAATCCGGGGCGTGCCCCACGCGCTACCGAGGGTCCAAATAAAGAGAAAGGGCCGGTAAGGGGTCAACCGGCCCTTTCGTGAGACCTGGTGCAAGGGGAACACCGGCCTCGAGCCTGCTACGCCGTAAGGGGGGACGGCGCAACCGGCTTGATCGAATCTTTACTCGACACAAAAGATTCCTTGCCTGCGCCTAATGTTAGCGCATGCGCCGGGACCTGAGCAAGCTCTCGACGGAAAATGTCGCCGTATCGCCGTCGGGCGTGCGGACCGGTTGGCCTTCACCGGGCCCATATGCGGTGCCGTAGACGATTTCATAGGTCACCGAGCAGCTGCCGCCGGGCGGCCCGGGCGAAAAAGCCGATTCCAGCAGGAATTTCCAGCCCGGTACCAGCAGCGACATTCCGGTTGAATCGAGTTCGAGCATCAGCGCTGCCAGGCTCGGATACTGCACCGTGATGATCTCCATATCCATGACAGGTTCCCTGAAGCCGCCGGCCACCAGCCCGTCTCCGACCTCCATGAGGTCCGGGAACTCCGGGATATGCCGCCCGTCAGCCAATCTGGCCGACGCCTCCCGCAACTCGCGCAACGTCGCCGGGCCAAGGGTCGAAAAGAGTAGCATGCCGTCCGGCTGCAGGATTCTCCGGAACTCGCTGAACAGCGCGGCAGGGTCCGGGGACCAGTGAATCGCCAGATTGGAGAACAGCAGATCGGCCGAGTCAGGTGCGAACGGCAGGGCCGACAGGTCGGCGCACACCACTCCGACCGGGCGCAACAGGGACGCCCGGCGTCGCGCCTGGGCCAGCATCCCGGTGGCCGAGTCGATCCCGACCACGCGGGCCCGCCGGAACATCTTCTTGAGCGCGACGCTGGCCTTCCCGGTGCCGCAGCCGAGGTCCAGAATACATCGCGGCTCCCGGCGGGAGTGAGCGCAGCGTTCGAGTAACCGCTTGCCCACTTCCTGTTCCAGGGCGGCGTGGCGGTCGTAACGCGCTGCCGCGCGGTTGAAGGTTTCGCGTACGGTCCCTGTGTCCAACATATCGGGTTCCGGCATGGTTCCTCGTTCCCGGTTTGGGCCCATTGTGCCGCCCCGCCCCTGCCCGGACCAGTCGCAGCGACGAATTCCGACAGGCGGCCGGGGCAAAGTCCCGCAGTCGCCGCGGCCGTGGGGCCGTACGCTGAGTGTGCACCCGATCACCGAGCCGATTCCATGTTCCCACAACCTGCGGCCACTCTCCGGCTTCCTGGCCCTGGCGCCCTGCTCGATCTGCTGATGCCTCGCCACTGTGTGCTGTGCGGCGCAGCTTGCGGCCCGGAGAATCTTTGTCCGCCCTGCCGGGCAGATCTTCCCCGCGCCGAATACCCGTGTACGCTCTGTGCCCTGCCCATCCGGCGTGCTGGTCGCCCGGTGTGTGGTCCCTGCCTGCGGCGGCCTCCGCTGTGGGACCGGGCTGTCTCCGGCCTGGTTTACCGGTTTCCCGTCGATCGGCTGGTATGCCGCCTGAAATTCGGCCATGACCTGTCCTGCGTCGACATCCTGGCCGGGGAATTGACCGATGCGGTGAAGTGTGCCGGGGAGCCGCCGGATGTGATTGCACCCGTTCCCCTGCATCGTACCCGGCACTTTGTCAGGAACTTCAACCAGGCCGACCTGATCGCCCGGCGGCTGGGCAAGGCGCGCGGAATCCCGGTGGTCAGCCGCCTGCTGGTGCGCACGCGCCGAACACTGGCGCAGTCGGGCCTCGATGCGACCCAGCGCAGACGGAACCTCCGGGGAGCGTTCGTGTGCAGCCCGCGCGGGGCCGGGGGCCCGGCCGGGCGGCACATTGCGGTGATCGACGACGTGATGACCACGGGCACGACGCTGGCCGAATGTTGCCGGGTACTGAAACGCGCAGGCGCCGACCGCGTCTCCGCCTGGGTGACAGCCCGGGCGCCGCCTCCCTGAGCCGCCGTCAGCCGGAGTAGGTGCCTGTCACCGCGAAATGCAGCAGCAAGCCCAGAAACAGGCTGATGCCGACCCAGTTGTTGTTCAGGAAAGCCTGGAAGCACTCGGCACGGCCGCGTTCCCGGATCAGGTACAGCTGCCGCCCAAACAGGGCTGCGGTAACCGCAAGCGCGCCGTACCACGGCCAGCCAAGGCCGAGTTGCCAGCCCACCGCAGCCAGCAGGCTGAGCATCACTGCCATCAGCACGGCGATCACAGGGACGTCGTAGCGCCCGAACAGAATTGCGGTAGACTTGATGCCCACCGCCAGGTCGTCGTCACGGTCCACCATGGCGTACTGCGTATCGTAGATTACCGACCAGACCGCGTTGATCGTCAGCAACCACCAGGCAACTGCAGGTACAGCGCCGGTCTGCGCGGCGAACGCCATCGGGATTCCCCACCCGAAGGCGATTCCGAGGACGACCTGGGGCAAGTGCGTGAATCGTTTGAAGAACGGATAGGTCGATGCCAGCACGGCGCCGGCCAGCGCCAGCTTTAGGGTCAGCGCGTTGGTCAGCAGAACCAGCAGAAAGGCGATCAGCATCAGCGCCAGGAACAGCCCGAGCGCCTCCCGCAATTGCAGTTCTCCTGAGGCCAGAGGACGCTCCCGTGTGCGCTCCACGTGCTGGTCCAGGTCGCGGTCGGCCATGTCGTTCATGACGCAACCGGCGGCCCGCATGAGGACCACACCAGCTGTGAAAATGAGCGCGTTCTTGAGCGTCGGCCGACCGCTGCCCGCCAGCAGGAGCGCCCACCAGGTGGGCCAGAGCAGCAGCAGGATCCCGATCGGACGGTCGAACCGCATAAGCCGCCAGTAGGCGTTCCACCTGGACGTTCGCGCGCTCCTCGGCATTGCAGATCCATTCCCCGGCATGGCTGCCGCTATTCTGACCGCTTCGGTGACGAGTGCAAGTCTGCGGGCTGGTGGCGCCGGCCAGATTCGCTACAATGCCCGCTGCTATCGGGGAACGGGCTGGCATGGAACTGGTCGACATCGGGTGCAACCTGACCCACGACTCCTTTGACGGTGACCGGGCGGCCGTGCTGCAGCGCGCCCGTGACGCCGGCGTCGTGCAGATGATCGTGACCGGGGCCAGCGAGGCGGGCAGCCGGGCCGCGGCGGAACTCGCTCGCAGCCATCCCGGCGAACTGTACGCTACGGCTGGGGTGCACCCGCACCTGGCCGCCGACTTCACCGACGACAGCGAATCGCTGTTGCGCGCGCTGAGCCAGCGGGAACTCGTGGTGGCAGTCGGCGAGACGGGACTGGACTATTTCCGGGACTTCTCGCCCCGCGACGTCCAGCGCGAGGCGTTTCAGAGGCAGCTGCGCATTGGCGTCGACAGCGGGCTGCCGCTGTTCCTGCACCTGCGCGACGCACATGACGACTTTTACGCCATCCTCAGCGAATTCCGCGACCGGCTCGCTGATGTGGTGGTGCACTGTTTCACCGGCAGCCGCGCAGAAATGCATGCCTACCTCGACCTGGACTGTTACATCGGCATCACGGGCTGGATCTGCGATGAGCGCCGGGGCACCCACATGAAGGACTACCTGCAGGACATTCCGGCCGACCGCCTGCTGGTCGAGACCGACGCACCCTACCTGAAGCCGCGCAACCTGCGCCCCAAGGTCAAGACCCACCGCAATGAGCCGCAATGGCTGCCCTGGATCGTGGGGACGCTGGCGGCGGCGCGGGGCGAACACCCGGACTTCGTCGCCGAGCGTACCACCGAAAACGCCCGACGCTTTTTCCGCATCCCTGCGCGCTAAACCCCAATCGCGGCTAAAGCCGCTCCTACAGGAACAACCGGTTACATCACCTGCGAGGTGAGGATGACCAGGCGCTTGTGCTGCTGCTTCAGGCTTTTTTCCAGCTCGCGGTAACGCGTTGTCAGGGAAGCCGCCTCGGTTTCGATACGCTCGGCCAGCTTTTGCCGGCCCTGCTGCACACGCTCCATTTGCAGCTGCTGCCACTCGCGAATCGTGTCCATGAACTGGGCGTATTCGGATTCCAGCTGCGCTTTCCAACTGGGGTTCACGTCACCCTGCTCCAGCTTGCTCCGGGCGCGCTTGAAATCCATATTCAGGCGGGCGCGCAGGACTTTGAACATCGGCGCGCGCTTGCGGTTGCGGGCCAGGCCGAGCAGGGCGCAGGTCGAGATGAACCACTTGTTGATGTCCAGGTGCCACCAGCGGATGCCGCAGCGGTAGTCGCTCTGGAACATGTGGTGGTAATTGTGATAGCCCTCGCCGTAGGTGATCAGGGCCAGGAAATGCTGGTCCCTTGCCGAGTTTTCGTCGGTATAGGGCTGCCGGCCCCACATATGCGCCAGCGAGTTGATGAAGAAAGTGACGTGATGGTTGATGACGAGGCGGAGCACGCCGGCCAGCAGAAACATGCCCAGAACGTCCCCGGTCAGCCAGCCCAGGAGCAGCGGCACGGCGACATTGGTGACCCAGACCAGTGTCCAGTACCAGCGGTGTTGCCAGGCGGCCACGGGATCCTTCTGCAAATCCGGGACGACACTGTAGTCGATTTCGCTGCTGCGATAGTCTTTCAGCATCCAGCCGATGTGGGCAAACCAGAAGCCCCGACCGATCGAGTAGGGATCCTTGTCGTTGTCGTCGACGTCACGGTGGTGGATACGGTGACGCGCCGACCAGACGATGATACTGTTCTGCAGCGCCATGCCCCCCATGACGGCCAGGAACCACTTCAACAGCGGGTGTGCCTGGTAGGTCCGATGGGACCACAGCCGGTGGTAGCCGCTGCCGATGCCGATACCGTTCAGCACCAGAAAAATGCCGAAAAACAGCCAGCTCCAGCCGTTATAGCCATGGGTGAAGCCGTACCAGGGCACTACGGTCACGGCCGCGAGGAAAGTAAGGCCCAGAACGGCGGTAACGCTCCAGTTCACTGGGGCGATTTCGGGTTTCCGGGGTTGGGGAAGTTCTGACATTCGAATACCTGTGGATTGATGAGCGGATGTTCGTTCACTTAACCAATCATTTTAAACGGTTCCGGTTGCCGGCGCATGACAAAATGCGACATGCACCTGTCACCCCACGGCCTCCCCGGGGGGGTCGGGCTGCCCCTCAGGTCCGCAGTCCGACCCCTCGATGCAACAGGTAAAGACAGCAGGCGAACAGGATCGCACCGGCGAAGAGTATGACCCCGTAGGCCAAGGCCAGGCTGACGTCCGACACGCCCAGCATGCCGAATCTGAAGCCGTTCACCATGTACAGGATCGGGTTGAGCACCGAGACCCGCTGCCAGAACTCCGGCAGCAGCGCAATCGAGTAGAAAACTCCACCCAGGTAAGTCAGCGGCGCCAGCACGAACGTGGGGATGATGGCGATATCGTCGAATTTCTGAGCGAAAATGGCGTTCACCATGCCGGCCAGCGCGAACACGACCGCCGTCAACAGCA
>CALKKN010000262.1 GCA_937995275.1 uncultured Lysobacterales bacterium
TTCATTGCCAGCCTACGGGGAATACAGCTATCAGTTGCTGCTTCCACCCGATGCGGAAACTGCCCGCCTTACCGGCATCAACCATCCGGAACTGTCGTCGGGTGGGCTGCCGGCGAGCTCGGATTTGAGTACAGCTTCGAATACGACCTGAAAAAAGGCGACTACACGGCGATCATCGACGACTTCGCGGTTATGGGAATCAGCGAATCCGGCATGATGGTGGGAAATCCCGCATATAACCTGGACTTGTGCGCGATTCGCGACAAGCACGGCAATATCACACCTTTCTATCCGGACTCATGGAACGAAACTTCTGTTTGCGACGCAAGAGGAGTGAACCCGGACGGCAAGGCCAGCGGATTCGTGATCGCCGATTTCGGTTACGGTATCTGGACAGCATTCATCTTTGACTCTGAATACGGGACGTACGACGAGTTCGTGCACCTGAGTCCCTGCAATCCGGATGCACCACCGCCGCCCCCGCTTCCGGGCTCGGTGGGGGGTACCGATGTCTATCTGGCCAAGATTCGCAATGACGGGGTCGTTGCAGGTCAATGTGTGGATTGGCAGTACGATTGGGTAAACGATGTGTTCACAGTGTTTGGCGCCTACGGCCTCATCGGCACACCGGTCAAGTAGCATCGAGGAAGCGAAGAGCCGACGGCGATAGCAAGTGCTTTGGAGCGCCTCTGACTTTGAAACCGGCCAACGCTCCACAAGTCGGTTACGGTCCTTCGGATCGACAAGCTTAACCCACGGCAAGCCCCGCTTCGGCGGGGCTTGCCATGGAGCCGTAGGCGACCCGCCGACCCCGGTTGGGTAAGTCGAGCGAAGCGAGCGGTACCAGAGGGGTCGTGCGCTTATGGTATGCCGTCGAGCGCAGCCGCCTTCCGCCGCAGGCGGGAGCAGGGAAGCGAGACTCCTTATACGCCAGTGCCTCCCGGAAGCAGGCAGAGGCGCCTCGCGTAATAATTTCTGTCGGAATGCACTAGAATTGTCCTCCAGTCTGGTCCCTTTGGCACGCTGATCGGAAACGGGGGTCGTTTTCTTGAAGTCCATCTGGATTCGCATAGCCTGTTACATCCTCCTGGCGGTGGGCATTACCGAGCTGCTGATGTTCGAGACGGCGTATTCCGGACCGGAGAAGATGTTCTCGGAGTTCGGTCTCGTTCAAATTGCGCAGTTGCTGTTCCTGCTCGCTACCGTGATTTCCATGTGGGCCGTTTCCCGTCTCGATGCGAACTACCGCGAACTCGCTGTCTGCTTCACCCTGTTCTTCGCCATTCTGCTGATTCGCGAGAATGACCAGATATTCGAGCTCTGGCTGATGCACGGATTCTGGAAATGGCTGGTGCTCCTGGTTCTTATTTTCCTTGGCTGGTACTTCGTCAAGCACCGTCGGGCGGTGATCGGACAACTGGAGGGTTTCTCACACACCGTTCCGTTCGGGATCCTGGTGGCCGCCATGTGCACCCTGGTATTCTCACGTTTGTTCGGCGGCAGCCGCTTCTGGGAGGCCGTGATGACGGACGATTACCAGATACTGGCCAAGGCTGCAGCCGAGGAAGGCACGGAACTGTTTGCCATGGGGCTGTTCCTGGCCTTCGCCCTCGAGTTTCTCTGGATGGCATCGAGGAAGAACCGCGGCCTGGATTGAGCTCATTCGCTCATGAATGAACATTTGATTCTGATCAGGGCAAGTTATTGGGTGGCCGCCATTGCCGACTTCATCATCGCCATCCTGGTATTGATTCCCCAGAGAATGGGCGTCGAGGGGTTTGTCTACCCGATGGGATTGATGTCTGCGGTGGCGTTTTCGTGGGGCGTGTTGTTGCTGGTCGCCGATCGCAAGCCGGTCGAGAGGAAATGGGTGTTGGCTCCCACCATGCTGGTGGTGTTCCTGTTGGGCGTCGTGGGTGTCTACGCAGGCGTCACGGGTCTCGTTCCCGCGATGCGCATCGTCGCTTCCTTGGTGGCCGTCGTGGTTGTTCTTGGTCTGTTGACCATTACCTGGTTCAAAACGCGGCGGCTTTAGAACGGGGCACCTGTGCCGCAGTCGGGGAGTCGCAGTACCGGGATAATGCTGTAAATTCATTTGATGAATCCCACAAAGAAATTTCCACCGAAAAGCAGACAGCCGGACTGGGTTGGCTCGTGGCCGCAAGCCCGGTCATAGCCGCGCCGCCGGAGACCTCTTGGTTTGCCCTGGGCACTGAGTCGGAGGGTATACTCCCCAGCCTCGGGACAGTGGAGCCAGAACAGCATGGAGACCCTCGGCAACTGGTACTTGGAGACAGTGCGTTTCCTGCCCTTGCTGGGCACGCTGGCCGTCGCGACAGTGGTCATTGGCTTCCTCAACTGGTACCTGCGCCGGCGTTGGCGCGACCAGCCCGACGCCCAATTCCGCTTCCAGCTCATCATGTTGTCGGTGACGCTGGCCGCTGTATTGGCGTTGATCATCGCGCTCCCGATCGATGACACACTGCGGGGACAGTTGCTGAGCCTGATCGGGATTCTGCTCAGTGCGGCCATCGCGCTTTCATCGACGACCTTCATCGGCAACATCATGGCCGGCATCATGCTGAAAGCCGTGAAGAGTGCCCGTCCGGGAGACTTCGTCACCATCGGCGACCTGACCGGGCGGGTCACGGAGATGGACCTGCTGCATACCCAGGTTCAGACCGAATTCCGCGACCTGGTGACCGTTCCCAATCTCTACATGGTCACGCACCCGCTGCACGTCGTCAGGGCTTCCGGCACCATCATCAATACGGAGGTTTCACTCGGCTACGACATCCACCATCGGCAGGTCTCGGAAGTGTTACTGGAGGCCGCCGCAGCGACGGGCCTGAAAGACGGTGTCGTTCATGTGCGCGAACTCGGCGATTTCGCGGTGACCTACCGCGTGGCCGGCTTGCTGGAGGAGGTTCAGAGCCTGATCTCCGCCCGCGCCAAGTTGCGCAAGGCCGTGCTCGATGCATTGCATGCGGCGGACATCGAGATCGTGTCGCCCAACTTCATGAACACCCGCCCGATCAGTGACCGGCAGCGCTTCATCCCTGCCTCCGGGCAGCGCGAGCCACCGGCAACCGAGCCTGAAAAGCAGGTGGAGTCCATCGCCTTCGACATCGCCGAAGAGGCCGCCTCGGTGGAGGAGCTGCGCAAGGCAATCGATGCGGTCGACGCCGAACTGTCCGCGCAGGGAGAGGGGCTTTCCGAGGCAAAGCGCAATAGCCTCGAAGCCAGGAAGGCGCGGCTTTTGGAGGAAGTCGAGGTGGCCGAAAAGCGCCGCGCGGCCAAGGACGACAAGGGCTGATCCCCCGGGCCGGTAACCCGCTTTGCCATGCTGCCGTAACAGGGCGCGATGGACATCCCCCTCAGGTGGAAGCAGTCACCTGAACAGCAGTTTCACGCTTTCGTATATTAGAAAATGATGATATAGTAAAAGACCACTCTGCGCGGGCGGAAAACGTCGTTCGAAAACTCGGAACCACGCCTGGAATATCCGCAGAGCTCAGGCCGAACAGGGATCGCACGCATGTCGAAGCCGTTACATGACCCCTTGTCGAAAGAGCTTGACCGGCAGAGCCGCATCGAGGTCAAAAACACCACCTGTTACATGTGCGCCTGCCGTTGCGGCATCCGCGTCACCCTGCGCGACGGCGAAGTGCGGTTCATCGAGGGCAACCCGGACCACCCGATCAACAAGGGGGTGATCTGCGCCAAGGGCTCGAGCGGCCTGATGAAGCAGTACTCCCCGGCCCGCCTGACCAAACCGCTGCTGCGCAAGGAGGGCAGCGAGCGCGGCGACAACCAGTTCGAGGAGATTTCCTGGGAGCGCGCGTTCGACCTCCTGGAGGAGCGGCTGGCCCATCTGCGCGCCACCGACCCGAAAAAATTCGCGCTGTTCACCGGCCGCGACCAGATGCAGGCGCTGACGGGCCTGTTCGCCCGGCAGTTCGGCACGCCGAACTACGCCGCGCACGGCGGCTTCTGCTCGGTCAACATGGCCGCCGGCATGATCTATACCATCGGCGGTTCGTTCTGGGAGTTCGGCGGGCCCGACCTCGAGCGCGCCCGGCTGTTCGTGATGATCGGCACGGCCGAGGACCACCACTCGAACCCGCTCAAGAAAGAGATTTCGAAATTCAAGCGTAAGGGCGGCCGGTTCGTCTCGATCAATCCCGTTCGCACGGGGTACTCGGCCATTGCCGACGAATGGGTGCCGATCCGGCCCGGCACCGACGGTGCGCTGCTCCTGGCGCTGACCAACGTCATTGTCCGCAGCGGCCTGTACGACCGCGAGTTCCTGGTGCAGTACACGAATGCGCCCGAACTGGTGAACAGGGACGAGGGTTCGCCCGATAACGGCCTGTTCGTGCGCCGCGACATCCCGGTCGAAGAGGGCTGTTTCGATCCGCAGAACAAGCTGTGGTGGGACCGCGAGCGCGACGAGCCGGTCCTGACCCATACGCCCGCAGCCGATCCCTACCTGCTCGGCAGTTTCACGCTGAAGGACGGCACGCCCGTCAGCACGTCTTTCCAGTTGCTCACCGAGCGCCTGAAGGAATACACGCCGGAGTGGGCTGCCGGCATCACCGGTATCCCCGCCGATACGATCCACCGCCTGGCCCATGAAATGGGCATCACCGCGCGGGACGAGAAGATCGAACTGCCCATCGCCTGGACGGACACCTGGGGCAACGAGCACGAGACGGTCACCGGCAACCCGGTGGCCTTTCACGCGATGCGCGGGCTGGCGGCGCACTCCAACGGCTTCCAGGCCATCCGCGCGCTGGCGATCCTGATGAGCGTGCTCGGCACGATCGACCGGCCCGGCGGCTTCCGCCACAAGGCGCCCTTCCCGCGGCCGATCCCGCCCTGCGCCAAGCCGCCGAACGGCCCGGAAGCCGTGCAGCCCGACACGCCGCTCGCCGGCATGCCGCTCGGCTGGCCGGCGCGGCCGGAGGACCTCTTCGTCGACGAGGACGGCGGCCCGCTGCGGATCGACAAGGCCTTTTCCTGGGAGTATCCCCTGTCGGTGCACGGCCTGATGCACAACGTCATCACCAATGCCTGGCGCGGCGACCCTTACCCGATCGACACGCTGCTCATCTTCATGGCCAACATGGCGTGGAATTCGTCGATGAACACCAGCGAAGTCCGCCGGATGCTGAACGACAGGGACGAGGACGGCGAGTACAAGATCCCCTTCCTGGTCGTGGCCGATGCGTTTCAGTCCGAAATGGTCGCCTTCGCCGACCTGGTGTTGCCGGACACGTCTTACCTGGAACGGCACGACTGCATGTCAATGCTGGACCGGCCGGTCTCCGAGTACGATGGCCCGGTCGATTCCGTGCGCATACCCGTGCTGCCGCCCACCGGCGACAGCAAGCCGTTTCAGGAGGTGCTGATCGAGCTGGCAACGCGCCTGAAATTCCCGGCCTTCACCAACGGGGACGGCAGCCGCAAGTTCCGCGACTACCCCGATTTCATCATCAATTACGAAACCAGCCCGGGCTCCGGTATCGGCTTCCTGGCGGGCTGGCGCGGCAAGGGCGGCGAAAAGTTCATGAAGGGCGAGTCCAACCCGCGGCAGTGGGAGATGTACGAGGAGAACAACTGCGTCTTCCACTACGAACTGCCCAAGTCGTACCAGTACATGCGGAACTGGAACCAGGGCTACCTGGAATGGGCCAAACGCCATGTGCTGACGCGTTACGCCGAGCCGATCAACATCCACATCTACTCCGAGGTGTTGCAGCGGTTCCGCCTGGCCGCCCAGGGCCGCTCGGCCGGCCGGCAGCCCCCCGCTCACCTGCGCGAACGCCTGGAGACGCATTTCGACCCGCTGCCGTTCTACGCGCAGCCGCTGGAGGCCGAGGCCACCGACCTGCACCGCTACCCGCTGAACGCGATCACCCAGCGACCGATGGCGATGTACCACTCGTGGGACTCCCAGAATCCCTGGCTGCGGCAAATCCACACCTGGAACTTCCTCTACGTGAACAGCCGGACCGCACGCGAAGCCGGCATCGAGGACGGCGCCTGGATGTGGGTCGAGTCGATGCACGGCAAGGTCCGCTGCATGTGCCGCCATTCCGAAGCGGTCGAGCCCGGCACGGTCTGGACCTGGAACGCGATCGGCAAGGCCGCCGGCGCCTGGGCCCTGGACGCCGATGCCGACGAATCCCGCAAGGGCTTCCTGCTGAACCACCTGATCAAGGAGGAACTGCCCGCCCCCGACGGCAGCGGCCCGGTGTCGAACTCGGATCCCCTGACCGGGCAGGCCGGCTGGTACGACGTCCGGGTGCGCATCTACCCGGCGGAAGCCGACGAGCCGCGCGAGAGCGCGCCGCAGTTCGAGCCCGTCGGTCCGGTGCCCGGCCAGGCTGTGCAGAACGACCCGGGCAAGTGGCTGAGCTGGTTCGCCGGCCGGGGAGGCAAGCCGTGACCCAGCTGGCGCTCGTCATCGATCTGAACGTCTGCGTGGGCTGCCACGCCTGCGTCACCAGCTGCAAGGAGTGGAACACGTCGGGCACCGCCGGCCCGATGGCCGACCTCAAGCCCTATGGCAAGGAACCGCGCGGCACGTTCTTCAACCGCGTGCAGACCTTCGAGGTCGGGGAGTACCCGCAAACCGAGACGGTGCACTTTCCGAAAAGCTGCCTGCATTGCGAGGACCCGCCCTGTGTGCCGGTCTGTCCGACCGGCGCCAGCTACAAGCGCGAGGAAGACGGCATCGTGCTGGTCGACAGCGACAAGTGCATTGGGTGCAAGTACTGCTCCTGGGCCTGCCCCTACGGCGTCCGCGAGCTGGACGAACACCAAAAGATCATGACCAAGTGCACGCTGTGCGTGGATCGAATCTACGACATGTCACTGCCGGAAGCCGAGCGCCGGCCGGCTTGCGTCAACGCCTGCCCGACCAACGCGCGCCTGTTCGGCGACGTCGACGATCCGGATTCGGAGGTGTCGGTCGCCATTCGCGAGCAGGGTGGTTACCCGCTGATGCCCGAGTGGGGCACCCGGCCGGCCAACCACTACCTGCCGCGCCGCAAGACGCGCATGACCATCCACGAGGACGAACTGGTCCGGGCCGACAACCCGCTGAAGAAAGAGCGTCAACTGCCCATGCCCGACGCGGACGACCCGACGCTGGACGAGACTACGAGCTGGTAGAGAGGAACCTCTTACACCGCCATGCATCCTGCATTCTCAGTGATTTTCCTAACCACGCTGCTCGGGGCCGGGCAGGGATTGTTCCTCGCCCTGTACACGGCTCAGGTGTACGCGGCATTCGGGCTGTTGCCGGAGCAGGACCCGGTCCGGTTCCACGCCCTGGGCGCGGTGCTCGCGCTGGTGCTGCTGGGCCTCGGGCTGTTCAGTTCCTTCTTCCACCTCGGCCGCCCCGAGCGCGCCTGGCGCTCGGCCGCCCGCTGGCGCACCTCGTGGCTGTCGCGGGAAATCCTGGTGCTGCCGGCGCTGATGGCCGCCATCGCGGCCTGGGCAGCGATCCACTACAGCGGTTTCGACCCGCTGCTGTTCACCTTCCGCGAGACTTACGCGGTCAGCCTGTCGCTGGCGGTCGGGGCAATCGGGACACTGCTGGCTTTCGCGCTCTACCTGTGCACCGGGATGATCTACGCCTGCATCAAGCAACTGCAGGAGTGGGCGACGCCGCTGACCGTGGTGAATTACACGCTGTTCGGCCTCGCTTCCGGTTTTCTGCTGGCCGCCGCCTTCGCGGGTTGGAGCGGCACCGGCTTGGCCGATTTTTTCGGCGGTTGGGCGATTATCGCCACCGTGGTGGTCTTCTTCACGCGCGCGGCGAGCCTGGTTCGCAACGCCCGCCTCAAGCACAAATCGACGCTGCAGACGGCCATCGGCGTGCGGCACGCGCAGATCGTCCAGAAAGCACAGGGCGCGATGGGCGGCTCGTTCAACACCCGCGAATTTTTCCACGGCGCATCGAAGCGCAAGTACGCCTTCGTCAAGTGGGTGTTCCTCGTGCTGGTGTTCCCGCTACCGCTGCTGCTGGCCTCGGCCGGGCTGGGTTCGGGCCGTACCGGTTTGTGGCTGGCAGCCTTCCTGATCCAGTACCTCGGCCTGCTGGCGGAGCGCTGGTTTTTCTTCGCCCAGGCCAACCACCCGCAGAACCTCTACTACCAGACCGTCTGACGCCCGCTATTGCGGGTCGTACCAGGATTTCAATGCCCGGCTCCTGAAGACCAGGCCGGACAGCGCCGTGAACAGGGCGACTGAGCCGAGGATGACCGCCAGGCGAATCCACGTTTCTTCCAACGCGATGCGCATGGAGGCGATTGAATAAAGCGTGTGTAGCCACTCCAGCGCGCCCAGCACCAGGAGAACCTGGAACAGGCGCGGAACCCAGGATTTACGCAGGAACAGCAGCACCGGCACGGCGATGCACAGGCCGGCGGCCAGGGTCTGGCCGGGCCGGAAAAAATGGGCGGCCA
>CALKKN010000263.1 GCA_937995275.1 uncultured Lysobacterales bacterium
GGCTGTTGCGGATGGCGTCCCAGTCGCCGAGCGCGTCGCGGGCATAATCCAGGAAGAGGCTGCCGGCATGGGTGAGCGCGACGCGGCGGTTGTTGCGCTCGAACAGCGGCACCCCGACCTCGGTCTCCAGGCGCCGGATGCCGCGGCTCAGCGCGGACGGGCTGATGTGGCTGGCCTCGCTGGCCTTCCCGAAATGCAGGCTGTCGGCGAGGTTCACGAAGTGGCGCAGCGACCGATGATCCATGACGATTAGTATTGCAGATTACGCATTAATAAAATGCAATTATATCAATTTACGCAATAATAGCTGCACGCTATAGTGCGCGTCTGTTCAACACGCGCGGCTCGCGGCTCGCGGCTCGCGGCTCGCGGCTCCCGAACCCGGCGCCCGGCCAAGGAATCAGGTATGAAGGTTTACTACGACAACGATTGCGATCTCGACATCATCCGCGGCAAAAAGGTCGCCATCCTCGGCTATGGCTCGCAGGGCCATGCGCACGCCTGCAACCTGCGTGACTCCGGCGTCGACGTGACGGTGGGGCTGCGCGCCGGTTCGGCATCCCGTGCCAAGGCCGAAGCCCACGGCCTGAAGGTCGCGGACGTGGCCGAGGCGGTGGCCGACGCTGATCTGGTCACGGTCCTGACCCCGGACGAGTTCCACGCGCAGCTTTACGCCGAGGCGATCGAACCGAACATCCGGCCAAACGCCACACTGGCGTTCGCGCACGGGTTTTCGGTGCTGTACAACGAAGTCGTGCCGCGCCCGGATCTGGACGTGATCATGATTGCGCCCAAGGCCCCCGGCCATACCGTGCGGTCCGAGTTCCAGGCCGGCCGCGGCATCCCGGACCTGATTGCGGTGGCCCAGGACGCCTCCGGTCAGGCCAAGGCCACCGCGCTGTCCTACGCGTCGGCCATCGGCGGAGGCCGGACCGGCATCATCGAGACGACTTTCAAGGACGAGTGCGAAACGGACCTTTTCGGTGAGCAGGCGGTGCTGTGCGGCGGCTGCGTCGAGCTGGTGAAGGCGGGTTTCGAGGTGCTGACCGAGGCCGGCTACCCGCCCGAGATGGCCTATTTCGAATGCCTGCACGAACTCAAGCTGATCGTCGACCTGATGTTTGAGGGCGGCATCGCCAACATGAACTACTCGATCTCCAACAACGCGGAGTTCGGCGAGTACGTGACCGGGCCGGAGATCATCAACGAACAGTCGCGCGCCGCCATGCGCGAGGCGCTGGCGCGCATCCAGGACGGCTCCTACGCCCAGCGCTTTCTCAAGGAGGGCAAGTCCGGCTACCCTCTGATGACGCAGGCGCGCGCGGACATGGCGGCCCACGACGTCGAAGTGGTCGGGGAAGAGCTGCGCGCGATGATGCCCTGGATCGCGGCCAACAAGATCGTCGACAAGGCGAAGAACTGACCTCAGATAAAGGAGTCTCGCTTCCCTGCTCCCGCCTGCGGCGGAAGGCGGCTGCGCTCGACGGCACACCATAAGCGCACGACCCCTCTGGTACCGCTCGCTTCGCTCGACTTACCCAACCGGGGTCGGCGGGTCGCCTACGGCTCCTTTGCTCGCCTATACTGGAATTGCCGAACTAATGAGGTAATTCCTGAAAATGAGTAATCGCGCCGCTTCCGCTGCCAGCGCCAGTCACCTGGAGGCCATCGCCTCCACAACCACGGACGCCCTGATTGCGATCGACCACGAAGGATTGGTGATTTCCTGGAACCATGCCGCTTGCAGCATTTTTGGCCACACCGCCGAGGAGATGATCGGCCAGTCGATCACCGCGATCATCCCCGAGCGGCATCGCAAGGCGCACGACCGGGGCGTGGCACGGGTCAACTCGGGCGGTAAACAGCATGTCATCGGCAAGGCCGTGCGGCTGGAAGGCCGGCGCAAGGACGGCAGTGAATTTCCGATCGAGCTCACCCTTTCCACCTGGAACGTCCGCGGCAAAAATTATTACGGGGGCATCATCCGGGACGTGACCGAGCGGGCCCGCATGGAAGAAGCGCTGCGTCTTTCCGAACTGCGCACCCGGTCGATCATGGAGACGGCCAACGACGCCATCATCGTGGCCGACAGCACAGGCCGCGTCATGGCGTGGAATTCGGCGGCCGGCAAAATCTTCGGTTTCGAGGAATCCGAGGTCATGGACCAGTGCCTGTCGGTCATCATTCCCGAGGAGTACAAGGACGCCCATCACCAGGGCATGGAGAGGGTCACCGCCGGCGGCGAACCCCACGTCATCGGCGAGACCGTCGAACTGGCCGGGCTGCACAAGTACGGCCACCAGATACCCATCGAGCTTTCACTGTCGACCTGGCTGATCGGCGAGGAGCGCTTTTACGCGGGCATCATCCGCGACATCACCCAACGCAAGAAGGACGAAAGCGAGCTGCGCGCCCACAAGAAGACACTCGAACAGCGGGCCCGCAAGCTGAAAAAGCTGAACGACGAGGTCAAGGCCAAGAACGAGCAGTGGAAGGCGCTTTCCAACAAGCTGGCGAAGTACCTGTCACGACAGGTTTACCAGAACATCTTCGAGGGCAAGTCCGATGTCAGGATCGAGTCCTACCGCAAAAAGCTCACAATCTTCTTTTCCGATATCCAGGGATTCACCGAACTGACCGACCGGGTCGAGTCCGAGGTTCTCACCAGCGCACTCAATCGCTACCTGGACGAGATGTCGACGATCGCGCTCGAGTACGGCGGCACCATCGACAAGTTCATCGGCGACGCCATCATGATCTTTTTCGGCGACCCGGAGACGAGCGGCGAGCAGGAGGATGCCATCGCCTGCGTCAAAATGGCCATCGCCATGCGGGACCGGATCATCGAAATGCGGCGCGAGTGGGACGTGCTGGGGGTCACGCAGCCACTCAGCGTGCGGATGGGCGTCAATACCGGCTATTGCACGGTCGGCAATTTCGGTTCCGAGGAACGGCTCGACTACACCATCGTGGGTGGTTCGGTCAATCTCGCCAGCCGGCTGGAGTCATCCGCCGATGCCGATGAGATCCTGATCTCGCAGGATACGTTTTCGCTGATCAAGGACGTGATCGCGTGCAAACCGAAAAACGACATCAAGGTGAAGGGCATCGCCTACCCGATCATGACCTATTCGGTGCTGGACCTGGTGGAAGCGTTGGCGAAGGAGCAGCAACACATCCAGGCGCACCTGAGCGGCTTCGAACTTTCCATCGACTTCGACAAGCTGAAGCACGCGGACAAGCTGTACGTGCGCGAGACGCTGCAGAAGGCGATCGGCAAGCTGGAGTTCGATGAAGATTCGGGAACCTCTGAGTCACACTAAGGACCCGGAATGAATTACTCCGAGCCCATTTCTCCCCACCGCCGGGGCTCGCTCCTCCACATCGATTCGACGAACGGCCGGAATACCGGGGCTTCCGGCTGGTCGGCGTGTTCGTCGAGGAAAGCGAGGAGTTCGCGCGGGTGAATGACGCCGTAGATCACGTCGACGGTCATCTCGAACAGGCGGCCGAACAGTGGCGAGTAGGCGATCACCGCCGCTTCCTCGGACAGCCGCCGGTGCTGGCGGGCGACTTCCGCCTCAATCAGCGAATGGCCGGCAATCACCTGCACCCAGGGTGAGTCCGCATAGCAGGCCAGAGGCGTAAAGCCCGCCTGGCGAACGTACAACTGGAACTCGTCCGGCGTGCAGAACTGGTTACGGGCCACGTCCTTGCGCTGCCTCTGCTCCGAGCGCCGCCAATTGGTGACTTCGTACTCCCAGCGCTTCCAGCCGATCGGGTGGGACAGGTTCCAGGTCTCCACGTAGATCAGGCCGCCGGGCCGGACCGTGCGGTGCAGTTCCTGCAGGTAGAGGTAGAGATCCTCCTTGTCCATGTGGCACAGCACAGCCACCGAATAGGCCTTGGTCAGGCTGCCGTCGGCCAGGGCCTCCAGGCTGGTGCGCTCGAGCTGGTGGAATCCGGTGTTGTCGAGGTGCCCCAGCCGCTCGCAGGCGTGTGCGATCATCTTCTCGGAGATGTCGACGCCGGTCCAGTGCGCGCAGTGCGGCGCCAGCTCGCGGCCGATGCGGCCGACGCCACAGCCGAGTTCAAGGACGCGGTCAGCCGGCTCCAGTTCGAGTGCGGTGGCGACCTGTCCGGCCGTAAATCGCCCGGTTATCTGCACCACGTCCTCGCTCG
>CALKKN010000264.1 GCA_937995275.1 uncultured Lysobacterales bacterium
CACAGCCGGATGCCGTCGATGATCGAGGCGTGGTTGAGCGCGTCCGAGATCACTGCGTCCTCCGGCCCCAGAATCGTTTCGAAGAGGCCGCCATTGGCGTCGAAACAGGAGGTGTAAAGAATGGTGTCGTCGGTTCCGAAGAAGGCCGAAATGGACCGCTCCAATTCTTTGTGCAGGTCCTGTGTGCCGCAGATGAAGCGTACCGAGGCGAGGCCGAACCCATGATCCTCCAGGGCCTGGTGCGCCGCCGCGATGACCTCGGGATGGTCGGCCAGGCCGAGATAGTTGTTGGCGCAGAAATTGAGCACCTCGGCGCCGTCCTGCACGCGAATCGAGACCCCCTGCGGCGTGGTGATGACCCGCTCCGTCTTGTACAGCCCGGCGTCGCGGATCTCCTCCAGGGTCTCTTCGTATCGGCTGTGGTCGCTCATGGTCGCGGTCCTCGTGCAGTCGGGCGGCGCCCCGGGGACGCCGGTTCAGTTATTGTCCCGCCTCAGAGACCGGAGTTGGCTGACCAGGGTCACCAGAGAGGTGGACGCCTCGGCGCGGATGCTCTGGTCCGCGTGCGGGCTCAGCGGTGTTTCGACGGGGTTGATCTCGACCAGGGTCGCCCCATGCTCGAGCGCGTACAGGGGCAGGCTGGCGGCAGGCTGGATCAGCGAAGTGGTACCGATCGAAAAACAGAAGTCGCAGCGGGCAGCGGTTTCCATCGCCGCCTCGAGGGCCTCGCTGGGCAGGGGCTCGCCGAACCAGACCACATCGGGCCGCGCCAGGCCGCCCTTGACGTAGGGCGAGCGCGGCGGCGTGTGCGGGGAATCCGCCAGCCAGTTCCGGCTGATCGGGCGCAGCGTGAGATGGCACTTCGAGCGCATGATGTTGCCGTGCAGTTCCCAGACCCGGCCCGATCCGGCCGACTGGTGAAGCCCGTCGACGTTTTGCGTGACGATGGTCAGCTCGGGGAGCATCGACTCCAGTTCGACCAGCGCCAGGTGGCCCGCGTGCGGTTGTGCCTCGCGGACCAATGCCCGGCGGTGTTCGTACCACTGCCAGACGCGGGACGGGTCGGCCGCAAAGGCTTCCGGCGTGGCCAGTTCCTGCGGATCGTAGCGGGCCCAGATGCCGGTCAGCGCGTCGCGGAACGTGGGAATGCCGCTCTCCGCCGACATGCCGGCCCCGGTGAGTACGAGCACCGACCGGGCCTCCCCGAGGCGGGCCAGCAAATCCCCCTTGAGTATGAATCCGTTCGCCATGGGTGTATTCTACGCGGTCGACTTTGGTGAAGTTCAACCCGATGAAAGGCAAGCTGTACATCAAGACCCACGGGTGCCAGATGAACGAGTACGATTCCGCCAAGATGGCGGACGTGCTGGCGGCTTCTCATGGCCTGGAACAGACGGACCGGGAAGAGGAGGCGGACGTGATTCTCGTCAACACCTGTTCCATCCGTGAAAAGGCCCAGGAGAAGGTCTTTTCGCAACTCGGTCGCTGGAAGGGCCTGAAGAGCGCAAAACCGGGGGTGGTCATCGGCGTGGGCGGCTGCGTCGCCAGCCAGGAGGGCCAGGCGATCATCGACCGCGCCCCGATCGTCGACCTGGTGTTCGGGCCCCAGACGCTGCACCGTCTTCCCGCCATGCTGGATGCCGTGCGCAGCACCGGTGAGCCGGCGGTGGACATCTCGTTCCCGGAAGTGGAGAAGTTCGACAACCTGCCGGAACCCGGCGAGCAGGGGCCGACGGCGTTTGTCTCCGTGATGGAGGGCTGCAGCAAGTACTGCAGTTTCTGCGTGGTGCCCTACACGCGCGGCGAGGAGATCAGCCGGCCGTTCGACGACGTGATCGCGGAGTGCGTGAAGCTGGCCGCGAAAGGCGTTCGCGAAATCAACCTGCTGGGGCAGAACGTAAATGCCTACCGGGGGCCGATGCACGACGGGACGACGGCCGATCTCGCGCTGCTGATCCATTACGTGGCGGGCATCGAAGGTGTCGAT
The DNA here is from genome assembly GCA_937995275.1 of uncultured Lysobacterales bacterium. Taxonomy (GTDB): domain Bacteria; phylum Pseudomonadota; class Gammaproteobacteria; order Xanthomonadales; family SZUA-36; genus CALKKN01. The sequence continues at coordinate 1,988 of CALKKN010000264.1, forward strand.
CGCATCCGCTTCACGACCTCGCACCCGGTCGAGTTCTCGCAGAACCTGATCGACGCCTTCGGTGAAGTGCCCAAACTCGCCAATTACCTGCACCTGCCGGTGCAGACCGGCTCCGACCGGGTGCTGGCGCTGATGAAGCGCGGTCACACGGCGCTCGAGTACCGGCAGAAGATCCGGCGCCTGCGGGAGCGGCGGCCCGACATCAGCCTGTCGTCGGACTTCATCGTGGGTTTTCCGGGCGAAACCGAGCGCGATTTCGAGGACACGCTGAAACTGATCCGTGATCTCGATTTCGACCAGAGTTTCAGCTTTATCTTCTCTCCCCGGCCGGGCACGCCCGCGGCCGGCCTGCCGGACGACCTGCCGCTGGCGGTCAAGAAGGAGCGGCTGATGCGGCTGCAGGAACTCGTGAACAGCCAGGCGGCGCGGATCAGCCGCGCGATGGTGGGTACGACTCAGCGGGTGCTGGTCGAGGGACCCAGCCGGAAGGATCCGAACCAGCTGGCGGGCCGCACGGAAAACAACCGCGTGGTCAATTTCGACGGCCCTGCGCGCCTGGTGGGCAGCTTCGTCGACGTGGTCATTACGGAAGCGCTGAGCCATTCCCTGCGCGGCCGGGTACTGCTGCGCGGCGAGGATTCCGCGGACGCCGCATGAGCGACCGCCTGACACTGGAGCTCGAGCCTGCCGACACGCTGCGGCTGGCCAATCTCTGCGGGCAGTTCGACGAGCACCTCAAGCAGATCGAGTCGCGCCTCGGCGTGGATATTTTCTGCCGCGGCAACCTGTTCACGATCCAGGGCCCGAAACGCACTTCCCGGGCGGCGCGTCGCCTGCTGCAGAGCCTCTACCGCCTGTCCGCCACCGAGGTGCTGACGCCGGACGTCATCAACCTGCACCTGCAGGAATCCGGTATGGACGAACTCGCCGGGCCGTCCGACCCGTCGGCGGACGACGAAATCACGGTCAAGACCAAGCGCGGAATGGTGCGGGGACGCGGGCCCAACCAGAGGGGATACCTGCAGGCCATCACCCGTAACGCGATAAACTTCGGCGTCGGCCCGGCCGGCACCGGCAAGACCTACCTCGCGGTCGCCTGCGCGGTGGCTGCCCTGCAGGCCGACCAGGTCCTGCGCATCGTGCTGGTCCGTCCCGCGGTCGAGGCGGGCGAACGGCTCGGGTTTCTGCCGGGCGACATGGCGCAGAAAGTCGATCCCTACCTGAGGCCGCTGTACGACGCGCTCTACGAGATGCTCGGCTTCGAGCGGGTGGCCACGCTGATCGAACGTAACGTCATCGAGGTTGCGCCGCTCGCCTTCATGCGGGGGCGAACGCTGAACGACGCCTTCGTCATCCTGGACGAAGCGCAGAACACCACCCGCGAGCAAATGAAGATGTTCCTGACCCGCATCGGCTTCGGCTCGACCGCGGTCGTGACCGGGGACATCACCCAGATCGACCTGCCGCGCAAGAGCGTCTCCGGGATGAAACATGCCCTGCGGATCCTCGCCGAGGTCGAGGGCATCAGTTTCACCTGGTTTACCGCCAGCGATGTCGTCCGCCACCCGATGGTGCAGCATATCGTCGAGGCTTACGACCGGGAAGCCCGCGAATCCGATGACGATTGAGCTGGAGGTGCAGCGGGCGACGGACTTCGAACCCATCCCGGATGACGGTCAGTTCAGGCGTTGGGTGACCACCGCGCTGCAGGGTCGAACCGCGGCCGAACTGACCGTGCGGCTGGTGGGTGAGGCGGAAAGCCGGCGTCTCAACAGCCGCTACCGGGGCAAGGACGCGGCGACCAACGTCCTGTCTTTCCCGGCCGACCTGCCCGCGGAAGTCGACCTGCCCCTGCTGGGCGATATCGTCATGTGCGCGCCGCTGGTCGCCGCGGAGTCAGCCGCCCAGCGGAAACCGCCGGAGGCCCACTGGGCGCACCTGACCATCCACGGTGTGCTCCACCTGCTGGGCCACGATCACCAGGAGGCTGCACAGGCGCGGGAGATGGAAACCCTCGAAATCGCGCTGCTCGAGTCGCTGGGAATTGCCGACCCCTACCTCTGGCGGGAGACATGATGCCCGGCGCCGGATCGCAAAAAACACTGGATTAGCGCTGCCCGGGGCCCTATATTCGGACTGACGCGAATGGCGTCGCCAGCGTGAGCCAAATGAACGAAGACCAATCGAGTAACGGTTCCGGAAAAATGTCCTGGGTCGAAAAGATCGGCGCCGCACTCTCCCACCAGCCCCGGAACCGTGACGAACTCCTGGATATTCTGAAGGCCGCCTGCGAGCAGGGCGTCGTGGACGACGATGTGCTGGCGATGATGGAGGGGGCGGTCGAGGTCTCCGAAACGCAGGTGCGCGACGCGATGATTCCGCGCTCACAGATGGTGGTGGTCAGCATCGATTCGCCGCTGGACGAATTTCTGCCCGGAATCGTCGAATCGGGGCACTCCCGATTCCCGGTCATCGGCGAGGACAAGGACGAGGTCGTCGGCATCCTGCTCGCCAAGGACCTGCTGCCCCACCTGGCGTCGGGTTCCGAGGAGTTCGACCTGCTGTCGACCATCCGGCCGCCGGTGGTCATCCCCGAAAGCAAGAGGCTGAACGTCCTGCTGCGCGATTTCCGCGTCAGCCGCAACCACATGGCCATCGTCATCGACGAGTACGGGGGCGTGTCCGGCCTGATCACAATCGAGGACGTGCTGGAAGAGATCGTGGGCGAGATCGACGACGAGTACGACGAGGAGGAAGAGGTTCTGATCCAGCCGCTGGGCGACGACCGCTTCATGGTGCAGGCGCTCACGCCCATCGAAGACCTCAACGAGAAGTTCGGCAGCAATCTGAGTGACGACGACTACGACACCGTGGGAGGCCTCCTGCTCGCCGAGTTCGGCAGGGTCCCGGAGTTCGACGAGACCGTAACGCTTGCCGACCGGTTCGAGTTCCGCGTCATCAAGGCCGACAACCGCCGCATCATCGCGCTGGAAATGAATGTCCTGTCCTGATCGCGCCCGTCGGTCGTGACCACTGTTCGCCGCATCTGCCTGTTCGTAATGTTGTCGCTGGCGGGCGCGATGTCCGCCGGGGCCGCCCAGGCCCAGACAGAGCCGGCCCAGGCCTGGCTGGTGACGTACGGCCCCGGTGAGATCTACTGGCAGCGCTTCGGCCACAACGCGATATGGATACGGGATCCGGCCCGCGGCCTCGATCACACCTTCAATTTCGGTTTTTTCGATTTCGAGCAGGAGAATTTCTTCCTGCGGTTCCTGCTGGGGCGGATGCTGTATTTTTCGGCCGCGCAGCCGGCCCGGGTCGAGTTCGCCGCCTACATCGACGAGAACCGGTCCATCCGCGCCCAGCGCCTCGACCTGCCACCCGGGCAGATCGCGCTGCTGGCCCGTCACCTGCTCGAGGAGGTCCGGCCCGAGAACCGGGACTACCTGTACGACTATTACCTGAACAACTGTTCCACCCGCGTGCGGGACGCCGTCGACCTGGCCGTCGGCGGCAGCCTGTCGGAGGCGTCGCGAGCCGTCGCGGCGGGCCAGACCTGGCGCGACCACACGCGTCGCCTGAGCAGCGCCGACTTCTGGCTGTACCTTGGCCTGGAGCTCGTCCTCGGCGCCCGCGTGGATCGTCCGATTACCCGGTGGGACGAGATGTTCATCCCGGAGATCCTGGCGGATTCCGTGGCGGCCCTTCACCCGGCGGTTTCGGGTGAGTCCGCCCCGCTGGTGCTGGAGGACGTCATGCTCTTCGAGTCGACGCTGCCGCTGCCGCCC
>CALKKN010000265.1 GCA_937995275.1 uncultured Lysobacterales bacterium
CTGGCGCAACCGCTGCGGCGACTTGAAATTTCTCGTCCCAGCCGGAATTTCTGAGACATTGGCCACCGCACGAGGTTTGAACACAGATAATGCGCATACTGCTTTTCCTGGCGACCAACGCGGCGGTACTGGTCTTGATCAGTATCGTTTTCCAGGTGCTCGGCATCGAAGGCATTCTGGCGGAGAACGGCGTCGACCTGAACCTGCAGGCCCTGCTGGTACTGTCCGCCGTGATCGGCTTCGGCGGTTCCTTCATTTCCCTGGCAATTTCGAAGTTCATGGCCAAGCGGTCGATGGGCGTGCAGATTATCGAGAAGCCCCGCAACAACACGGAACGCTGGCTGGTGGAAACGGTACGCGCGCAGGCCGAAAGAGCGGGTATCGGCATGCCCGAGGTCGGCGTGTTCCCGTCGCCGGAACCCAACGCCTTCGCGACCGGTATGCGGCGCGACGCAGCTCTGGTGGCGGTCAGCACCGGCCTGCTGCAGCACATGGATGCGGGCGAGGTCGAAGCCGTCCTGGGCCACGAGGTTTCGCACGTGGCCAACGGTGACATGGTCACCATGGGGCTGCTGCAGGGCGTGGTCAACACGTTCGTGATCTTCTTGTCACGGGTCGTGGGCCACGTGGTGGACCGCGTCGTGTTCAGGACCGAGCGCGGTTACGGACCGGCTTACTTCATCACCACCATTGCCGCCCAGTTGCTGCTGTCCATCCTGGCCAGCATGATCGTCATGTGGTTCTCCCGCCGACGCGAATTCCGGGCTGACGACGGCGGAGCGGCCCTGGCGGGCCGGCACAAGATGGTTGCCGCGCTGCGCGCGCTGCAGCGCCGTTCGCAGCCCGAGGACCTGCCGGGCGAATTCGCCGCGTTCGGAATTTCCGGCGGCATGGGCGGCGGCCTGAAAAAGCTGTTCCTCAGCCATCCGCCGCTGCAAGAGCGCATCGCTGCTCTCGAGGCGAACCGCGGGGAGACACTGTGAGCGGCGCCGTCGACCTGGCCCGGCGCGGCGTGATCGCCATCGCCCTGCATCCGGGCTGGGTGCGGACCGACATGGGCGGGCCCGACGCCCCGCTCGATGTCGCGAAAGCCGTCCGGGGCATGAAGGCAGTCATCGACGGACTGGGCCCGGGGGACACCGGCAAGTTCCTCGGCTGGGATGGCTCGGAGCTTCCCTGGTAGGCGGCGAACATCACCAGGGCGATCAGCGCGGCCGGCCGCAGATCAGTCGCCGCGCGCGGCGACCGGGGAGATGGCTTTCAGATAGGCCGCAATGGCGGCCAGTTCATCGGCGGGCAGCCGGGACAGGTTTTCCTGCACCTCCACCATGCTGCCGCCCACCGTGTCGAAATCCGGCGTAAACCCGGACTGCAGGTAGTAGACGATATCGCGCTTTGACCAGGAGCCCAGTTCGGCCGCGCCCGGCGTGATGTTGGGCACCCTGCCCTCGCCTTCCGGGCTGGGGCCGCCGCCCAGCCACCGCGAAGTGTCCAGGCCGCCGAACCCATCGCGGGGCGTGTGGCACTCCCCGCAGTGCCCGACGCCCTCGACCAGGTAGCGACCACGCTCCACGACCGCGTCCGTGGCGTCCGTTCCGAACACCGGATCCGGGCTCACATACCGCCGCTTCCACAATCCGACACCCCGCCGGATATTCCAGGGGAATGCCAGGTCATGGCGTCCGTTGCTGGCAACGACGGGCTCCAGGGTATCGATGTAAGCCTTCAGGTCGATGGCGTCGCGCAGCGCCATCCGGGCATAGGAGGGATAGGGGAATGCCGGGTAGTAGTGGCGGCCGTCCGGCGCCACGCCGCGCACGACCGCGTTGACGAACTCCAGGGTGCTCCAGCCGCCGATGCCGGTGGCGGCCTCCGGCGAGATATTGGGCATCCGAAACGTGCCGTACGGCGTCTCGAGCTCCAGGCCGCCCTCGAGCCGCTCGCCGTGGCAGGAGGCGCAGCCGCCGGCATGGAAAACGAGCTCACCGTTGGCGGGATCCGGTTTGTGGACCGGCAGATCGGACGGCCGCAAAGGCTGCGGCCGGGTCAGCCACACGAACACCGCGGCCAGCACCAGCAAAGCCAGCAAGGGCCAGGCCGGCGCCCGCCGCATGTTCATGGCTCCGCCCCGGATTTACTCGTCCTCGACGCGGTAATCCTCGTGGCAGCCCTTGCACTGCTTGAAGACCGGTCCGGCCGCGGCATTCAGCGACTCCAGGTCCTGGGGCTGCGCGGCGATCGCCGCATCGACGGCCTCGGCAAATCCCGCGAGGGCGGCATCGAAGCCGGCCCGGTCGGACCAGATCGTCGCTTTGGCTTCGGTGTCGTAGCCGGTTTCACTGCCGGCCGGAAACAGGTCGCCGAAGGCGGCGGCGGCTTCGGCCCAGGTCTGGAAGCTGGCCATGGCGACCCCGGCGTCGAACGCGCGCTCCTGTTTCAGCATCTCGCCGATGGGTTTCGCCGCGTCACCGACGTGTTCCATCAACTCGTGGCGCTGCTCCTGCGGGCTGTCGCCGGCCAGCGCCGGCCAGGCCGCGATGAGCAGAAGGGAAACTACGGACAGCTTGGTGACTCGGGTCATTTCACACCTCAATTCAGTATGGGATCGGGCTTGCCAGCGCGCAGTATAAGACCTTCGTTTCGATGTCGCTAATGGTTGACCTGAATCAACGATTGTTACCTGTTCTGTCATCATATCTTGCTAAGCTTTGCACCAACATGTTCAGCGGAGATCCCCGATGGCCACGAAAAAGGCACCTGAAGACTTCCCCAAGAAATACGTCTACCTGTTCAGCGAGTTCGACGAGGTTATGGGCGAACTGGACGACGACTGGGACGCCGTGCGCGGCCTGCTCGGCGGCAAGGGCGCCAATCTGCTGGATGCGACCCGGCTGGGTATCCCGGTCCCGCCGGGATTCACCGTCACCACGGTCGGCTGCAATGATTACCTCGGTGCCGGCGAGCACTTTCCCGACGGGCTCTGGGACCAGGAACTGGCCGCGATCGCCGAACTGGAAGCGCAGACCGGCAAGAAATTCGGCAGCGTCGAAAACCCGCTGCTGGTGTCCTGCCGGTCGGGTGCGCGGTTCTCCATGCCCGGCATGATGGACACGATCCTGAATATCGGTCTGAACGATGAAATCGCCGCCAAACTGGCCACCCGCACCCACCGCCCCCGCTTCGCCTACGATCTGTACCGGCGCCTGGTCCAGATGTTCGGCGGCGTGGTCATGGGGGTGCCGGACGAAGTTTTCGAGGCCGTCATCACCGCGCAGCGCCGCGAGTCGGGCGTGAGCAACGACGCGGAACTCGACGCCGCGGCGTGGCAGGCCGTCACCGTCCGATTCAGGGAGATCATCCGGACGTACACGGGCAAGGAGTTTCCGACCGACCCCTTCGAACAATTGCGGCAGGCCACCGAGGCCGTATTCCGGTCCTGGAACGGCAAGCGCGCCATCGATTATCGCGAGGCGGCCGGCATCGAGCACGACCTGGGCACCGCGGTAAACATCCAGACCATGGTCTTCGGGAATGTCGGCGACGATTCGGCCACGGGCGTGTTCATGTCGCGCAACGCCACCACCGGCGAACCCGTTCTCGAGGGCGACTACCTGATCAATGCGCAGGGCGAGGACGTCGTCGCCGGAATCCGCAAGACGCTGCCGATCGCACAGCTGCAAACCGACATGCCGGCGATGTTCGACGAGCTCGAGACCATCGCCCGTCGGCTCGAGCAGCACCACCGCAACATGCAGGACATGGAATTCACCATCGAGCAGGGCAAGCTCTGGCTGCTGCAGACCCGTGACGGCAAGCGGACCGCCCAGGCCGAGGTGCGCATTGCGGTCGACATGGTGGACGAGGGACTGATCAGCCGCGAAGAGGCAGTCATGCGGGTGAGGCCGGGGCAGGTCGATTTCTTCCTGCACCCGCAACTGGACCAGGATTCACTGCAGGATGTGCAGCCGATCGCCAAGGGCCTCAACGTCTCCCCGGGCGCGGCGGTGGGTGTGATCGCCTTCGACCCCAACCTGGCCGAACGCTGGGCCAAGGAAGAGGACAAGAACGTGATCCTGGTGCGTCCGGAAACGCGGCCCGACGATGTACACGGCATGCTCGCCGCCAAGGGCGTCGTGACCAGCAAGGGCGGCCGCACCAGCCACGCGGCCCTGGTCGCCCGGCAGTTCGGCAAGCCCGCCGTAGTCGGTGTGGAGGAAATCGAGATCGACCTCGACAACCACCTGATGCGGGTGGGCGAGGACCTGGTGATCGAGGAAGGCGAAAGCCTGTCCATCGACGGCAACAACGGTCAGATCTACTACGCGGACCTGCCTACGGTGGTGCCGGACATTCGCAATCCCTACCTGCTGAAAATCCTCACCTGGTCGGACGAGTTCCGCAAACTGGGCGTGCGGGCCAACGCCGACTACCCCGAGGACGCGCAGCGCGCCCGTGAATACGGGGCGCAGGGCATCGGCCTGTGCCGCACCGAACACATGTTCTTCCAGGAAGACCGCCTGCCGATCATGCAGCGCATGATCACGGCCAGCACCCCGACCGAACGCGCGGAGGCCATCTCGGCCCTGCTGCCCATGCAGCGCGCCGATTTCGAGGGCCTCTTTCGTGCCATGGAGGGACTGCCGGTCATCATCCGGCTGCTGGATCCGCCGCTGCACGAGTTCCTCCCCTCGGCCCACGACCTGATGCTTGAACTGACCGACCTGAAGCTGCGCATGCAGCACCTGTCGAGCCTCAAGGACCTGGACCAGACGCTGGAGGAGATCGAGAGCAAAGGCCACCTGCTGGAGCGCGTGGAGGCGCTGCAGGAATCCAACCCCATGCTGGGCACGCGCGGCGTCCGCCTCGGCATGCTGATCCCCGGCCTGTACAAGATGCAGGTGAAGGCGATCTTCGAAGCCGCTTCACGCTGCGCGGCCGACGGCCTGGATGTCCGACCCGAGGTCATGATTCCGCTGGTATCCCACGTCGGCGAACTCGACGCCATCGTGGGGCCGTTGCGGGTCATCGCCCGGGAGGTCATGTCAGAACATGGCGTCGACATTCCGCACCTGGTCGGCACGATGATCGAGATCCCGCGGGCGGCCCTGACCGCCGGGGAAATCGCGCGCACCGCGGAGTTCTTCTCCTTCGGCACCAACGACCTGACGCAGACGACCTACGGCATCTCCCGGGATGACGCCGAGACGGGTTTCCTGGTGCATTACCTGCAGACCCGCCTGCTGCGGGACAACCCGTTTGCCAGTATCGATCCGGGCGGCGTCGGCCGGCTGATGCAGATCGCGATCAACGAAGGCCGCATCACGCGCAGGGATCTCGAAATCGGCGTTTGCGGCGAACACGGCGGCGACCCGAAGAGCATTCAGCTGTGCCACCAGATCGGCGTTGACTACGTTTCCTGTTCGCCGTTCCGGGTGCCCATCGCCCGTCTGGCGGCCGCGCATGCCGCCCTGAATAGCGATTGAGGCACGGCAAACGGAGGAGCGGTTGTAGGAGCGGCTTTAGCCGCGATCATGATTGCGGCGAGCCTCGAAATCGCGGCTGTAGGAGCGGCTCCCACAGGCTACTCCTACGCTTCCAGTTCCGCATCCCGGCCGAGCGCTATCTGATATGCCGGCCGCGCCAGACAGCGTTCGCAATACGCCTGCAGCGCAGCGCTGTCGGGCAGCACGCCGAAAGCCTTCATGAAATACACCGACGAGCCGACCAGCACGTCGGCAGCGGAAAAGCGCTCGCCCAGGAGCCAGGGCCCCCGTTCCAGCCCCCGCTCCAGGACCTCGATCATCGCATCGAAATTGCCCCATCCCGAGGTGGCCCGGCTGACCTCCCAATTGTTGAACCGCTCCATCATCGCCGGTTCAATGACGCCCGGGGTGAACGTCATCCAGTACAGGTAGTCGCCGCGCGAGGGGTCCTCGACCGGCGGCGCCAGGCCGGCCGACGGATAGCGGTCGGCCAGATACAGCGCAATGGCGGCGGAGTCGGCCAGGCGCACGACACCCTGACCACCGCTATCCATCAGCGCAGGCACTTTGCCCATCGGGCTGGCCGCCACAAAATCGGGGGCCGCCCTGGCCTCCGGTTTGCGGATGTCGATCATCCGCACCTCGAACGGCTGGTCCATCTCTTCGAGCAGCCACAGAATTCGCGACGCCCGCGTTTGCGGGCACCAGAACAGCGTGATCATCGGTAATTCCTCCGTTTACCTATCGCGGCTGAAGCCGCTCCTGCAGGTTCATTTTCAGGAAGCCTCGGCCAGCGCCGGAATGGTTTGCCGCAGCCGCAGGTACATGGCGCCGTAAACCGGCAGACCGACCGCCGCGGCGCACATCACGAAAACCGCACTGTAACCCAGCCCG
>CALKKN010000266.1 GCA_937995275.1 uncultured Lysobacterales bacterium
CCCCCCCCGATGCGGACGACCCGGGCCTCGATGCTGGCAACGACCTTGCCCGACTCGGCGACTTCGATGTCCTGTGAGCTCTGGACGCTGCGACCCTCGATGACGCCTTCGACCTTGAGGTTCGAATCGGCGGTGACGTCCCCGGCGATGCTGATTCCGCTGCCGATCATGGCAACTTTCTGGGAGCTGCCGACGGCTGCCGTGCTCGGACCGGGGGCAGGCGGGGGCGCCTTGGCCTCGACGGTTTCGGGGGTGGTTTGCTTGCTGCCTTTGTGCTTCTCGAACATCGCCATAGCTCTTTGCCATTTCAGTGAGGGGGAAAACATCCTATCAAGATGTCCCGCTCGCCTCCACCATTAAGGAGTCTCACTTCCCTTCTTTCGCCTTCGGCTCGAGGGCGCCCCGGCATGCCGCAGCGCAATCAGTCCGGCGCAGCGGCCCGCCCCGCCACGAAATCTTCCAGCGCTTCGCGAACGTGCTCGAAGCTGTGGCTGCCGCCATCGAAGGCGTGGAACCGGGCAATGGCAGCGTGCCGCGCGGCACTCGCCTGCCAGTCGATGACTTCGTCGCCCTTGTCGACATACACGTAGAACGGCAGCGGGGAATCGTAATCGACATCCCGCTCCAGCTGGCCCAGGCTATGGCTGTCGCCAGGCGTCCACTCGTATTCTTCACCCGTGACGAAGTTCTCCTGTGATCCGACCAGCATGTGCCCGTGCAGCGTCAGGTCGAACGCCGGGTTGAATGCGAGCGCCTCCGCCTTCAGCCCGGGCCTGTGCCCGTGCAGCAGCAGCTGCATGACGCGGGCGAACCAGCCGCCCATGGACGACCCGCTGAATATCACCTGGCCGCCTTCGTCAGGGACTTTCTCCGCCAGCTGCCGGATGATCTCCGCCGAACGCTCGCGGGCGAATCGGTAATTGATGGTGCAGGGCTGGAACAGAAACCCTTCCCGCCGGGCGAAGCCTTCGACCCCCAGGATTTTCTGGTTATCCGACCAATCCTCCGGAATCGCGGAATTGAAACCGTTGAAGTAGAGGAGACGCTTCGCCCGGGCCACGGGGCGCCCGGGACCGGCTGCGCCGGCAACCGGACCCGTCCCTGGCATGGAGACCACGGTCTTCGTCATCACCAGCGCCTACGCGGCGGCGAGGGCCTGCTCCAGGTCGGCAAGGATGTCGTCGATGTCCTCGATGCCGATGCACAACCGGATCATGTCCGGCGTGACCCCCGCGGTCTCCAGCTCGGCCGCCGACAACTGCCGGTGGGTGGTGGACGCCGGGTGGGCCGCCAGCGACTTGACGTCGCCGATATTGACCAGCCTGAGGAACATCTGCAGCGCATCGTAGAACTTCACGCCGGCCTCGAAGCCGCCCTCGATGCCGAAGGTCAGCAGGGCCGACGGCCGGCCGGCGGTATACTTCTGTGCCAGTTCGTAGTACGGCGAATCCGGCAGGCCCGCAAAATTCACCCAGGCGACCTTCGGATGCTGCTGCAGGAAGTCGGCCACCGCGATCGCGTTGTCGCAGTGGCGCTCCATGCGCAGCGGAAGGGTCTCGAGGCCCTGCAGGATCAGGAAGGCGTTCAGCGGGCTGAGGGCGGATCCGGTGTTTCGCAGGGCAACCGTCCGCACGCGGCCGGCATAGGCTGCAGCGCCCAGGGCCTCGGTATAGACGACGCCATGGTAGGACTCCTCCGGCTCGTTCAGCATGTGGAACTTCTCCGGATCGTCGGCCCAGGGAAACTCGCCGCCGTCAACGATCATGCCACCCAGTGAGTTGCCGTGTCCGCCCATGTACTTGGTCAGCGAATTGACCACGATGTCGGCACCCCAGTCGATCGGCTTGATCAGGGCCGGCGTCGCCACCGTGTTGTCGACGATCAGCGGCACGCCGTGCTCGTGGGCCATGTCTGCCAGCGCCTCGATGTCGACGATGTTGCCGGCAGGATTGCCGATCGATTCGCAAAAGACCGCGGTGGTCTTATCGTCGATCAGGCCCGCCATGGCCGCGGGACGGTCGTCCGCGGCGAAGCGCACCTCGATGCCCTGCCGGGGCAGCATGTGCTTGAACAGTGTGTACGTCCCGCCGTACAGCAACGGCACCGTCACGATGTTGTTGCCCTGCTCGGCGATGTTCAGCACCGAGTAATTGATGGCCGCGCTGCCGGCGCTGAGTCCCAGCCCGGCGACGCCGCCTTCCAGGGCCGCGCAGCGCTTCTCCAGCACGTCGGTCGTGGGGTTCATGATGCGCGTATAGATGTTGCCCGGCACCGCGAGGTTGAACAGGTCCGCACCGTGCTGGGCGTCGTCGAATTCGTAGGCAACGGTCTGGTAAATCGGTACCGATACGGCTTTGGTCTCCGGGTCGGCCTTGAAACCTGCATGGATCGCCAGTGTCTGGTCTTTCATCGCATATCCTCCAACTCTGTCTCGATTCCTATTGTGCAAGCAGCCTCAGGTGCAACGCGCGACGGTCTCCGGATGTCGCTTCTTTGCCTTCGGCAAAACCGCCACATCCTCCCGACCAGCGCTTCAGCCGCGATTGATGTTTGGTCGCTTCGAACCGGCCGCAGTCGGGCAGGGCCTTCCAGAACCCGCTCAAGACATCCCTGTGCGCTTGT
>CALKKN010000267.1 GCA_937995275.1 uncultured Lysobacterales bacterium
ACGGCGGCCCGGGATTCGGCCCAGCCGCCGGTGGCAGCGGTGCCGGCGGCAGCGGAAGACGTCAATCCCTTTTTCGAGGGATGGGAAACGCCCTACGGTATTCCGCCGTTCGACCGCATCCGTGACGAGCACTTCAAGCCGGCCTTCGAGCGGGGCATCGAGGAGCTGCGCACGGAGATTGCCGCGATTCGCGCCAACCCCGAACCACCCGGCTTCGCTAACACGGTCGAAGCGCTCCAGGTAGCCGGGGAGTCCCTGAGGCGCGTGGCCGACACCTTCAACAACATCAACAACACCGACACCAACGATTTCCTGCAGGAACTGGACGTCGAGATGACCCCGCGCCTGACCCGTGAGCGGGACGCGATTTACATGGACGAGAAGATTTTCGCGCGGGTCGATGCGTTGTACCAGGAGCGTGAGACGCTGGGGCTGGATGAACAGGAGATGCGGCTGCTCGAACTCACCCACCTGGATTTCGTGCGGCGCGGCGCCGCGCTGGAAGCTGCTTCGCGTGAGCGCCTCAAGGAGATCAACGCCCGTTTGTCCGAACTGACCACCGTGTTCGGCCAGAACCTGCTGAAGGAAACCAACGGGTTCGAACTGGTCGTCACCGATGAGGCTGATCTTGCCGGCCTGCCGGACAACATGCTCGGCGCGGCCCGGACCAAGGCGGAGAAGAAGGAGCTGGCGGACGCCTGGGTGTTCGGTCTCGACCGCGGCACCTTCGAGGGCTTCATGACCTACGCCGACAATCGCGAATTGCGCCAACAGATGTACGGGGGATACCGCGCGCGCGGCGGCCAGGGCGGCGCCACGGACAACCGCGACGACCTCTCCGAGATCGCGGTGCTGCGCGCCGAGGCCGCGAGCCTCATGGGCTACGAAAACCATGCGGCGTACCAGATGGAAAGGAACATGGCCAAAACGCCGGAAGCGGCGGAGGCCTTTTTGCTGGAAGTCTGGAAACCGGGCCTGGAGCGAGCTGAACAGGAGCTGGCCGCGATGCAGGGCATCGTCGAGGCCGAGGGCCACGATTTCCTGATCGAGGGCCACGACTGGTGGTATTACGCGGAAAAGCTGCGGCAGCAGGAATACGCGCTGAACGACAACGATCTGAAGCCGTATTTCGAACTGTCCAACGTCCGCCGCGGCGCCTTCTACGTGGCGGAACGGTTGTTCGGCGTCACCTTCGAGCCACTCGAAGACGTGCCGGTCTGGAATCCCGTCGTCAAACCCTACGCCGTATACGGGCCCGAGCGCGAGTTCCTCGGCGTTTACATGGCGGACGACTACGCGCGCGAATCCAAGCGCGGCGGTGCCTGGATGAGTACCTACCGGGACGCTTCCGACATCGGCGGCTGGGAGGTCCGGCCCATCGTGACCAACAACCTGAACCTGGCCGTTCCGGCGGAGGGCGAGCCGACCCTTCTGACCTACGACCAGGTGGAGACCGTATTCCACGAATTCGGTCATGCACTGCACGGCTTGTTGACCACGGCGCGTTATCCGCGCTTTTCCGGCACGGCCGGCACCCCACGCGACTTTGTCGAATTCCCGTCCCAGTTCATGGAGCATTACGCGAGCGAACCGGAGGTGCTGGCCATCTACGCGAAGCACGCGGAGACCGGCGAGGTGATCCCGCAGGACCTGGTCGGCAAGGTCCGCGCGGCGGCGACGCACAACCAGGGCTTCAAGACCACCGAGTACATTGCCGCCTCGCTCCTCGATCTGAGCTGGCACGACCTGACCCCCGGTGAGGCGGCTGCGGTGGAGGACGTCGTGAAGTACGAGGAGCAGGTATTGACGGCCTACGGCAAACCGGCCGTAATCGAGACGCGTTACCGCAGCCCCTATTTCGCGCACATTTTCGCTGGTGGCTACTCGGCGGGTTATTACGCCTACCTGTGGTCCGAGATCCTGGACGCCGACGGGTTCACGGCCTTCAAGGAGAGCGGCGATATTTTCGACCCGGTGCTGGCGCAGCGGCTGAAGGAAAATGTCTACGAGGCCGGCGCCTCGCGCGACGCCGACGTGTTGTACCGTGATTTCAGGGGCCAGGATCCGACCATCGAACCGCTGCTGGAGATTCGCGGCCTGAATTGACATATGTAGGAGCGGCTGTAGGAGCGGCTTTAGCCGCGATTGGGGGTGGCCAGGGATTCATGCGAAAATACGCGCTTTGACCGCTTCGAGGCGCCGATGAACGATACGCCCTGGATCGACCCCGGCCTGCCGCTGATCGATCTCCATCGCCACCTGGACGGCGCCATCAGGCTGGAGACCGTTATCGAGGTGGCGGAGCAGCAGGGTATCGCGCTTCCCGCCCATGATCTCGAGTCACTGCGACCGCACGTCGTGGTGGACGGCAAGGCCGCCAGCCTGATGGACTTCGTCGGCCGCTTCCGGTGGCTGACGGCCATCCTGCACGACCTGGATACCTGCCGGCGCGTGGCTTACGAAAACGTCGAGGACGCGAAGCGCGAAGGCATCGCCTACATCGAACTGCGGTTCAGCCCCTGGTTCATGGCCGATACCCACGGTCTCGATCCGGCCGGTGTGGTGGAGGCGGTGGCCGACGGTATCGTGGCGGCCGAGAGGGAAACCGGGGTTCGCGCCCAGATGATCGGCATCATGAGCCGCACTTACGACACGGAGACCTGTCACCGTGAACTGGATGCCCTGCTGGCGCATCGGGACCACTTGGTGGCCGTGGATCTGGCCGGCGACGAGCAGAAATTCCCCGCGAGCCGTTTCGCAGAACACTTCAGGCGAGCCCGCGACGCCGGCCTGGCGGTGACCGTCCATGCCGGCGAGGTCGAGGGGCCGGAGAGCGTCTGGGCGGCCATTCGGGAACTGGGGGCCACCCGGATCGGGCACGGCATCCGCTCCCTCGAGGATCCCACGCTGGTGGACTACCTGCGGGAGCACCGGATTGGCCTGGAGGTCAATATCACTTCGAACATTCATATCGGCGTGGTGGACGATTACCCGGACCACCCTGCGGGGCGCATCCTGGACGCCGGTCTGCTGGCGAACCTGAACACCGACGACCCCGCCATCAGCGGCATCGATCTGCGCCACGAGTACGAGGTGGCGGCGGTCGCCGCCGGCCTGACGCCCGCCATGACCCGCCAGGCCCAGGCCAATGCCCTCGAGATGGCCTTCCTGTCGGCCGATGAAAAGCGAAAGCTCAAGGAGGGCGCGCGGACAATGTAGGAGCGGCTTTAGCCGCGAATGTTGTGTTTTCGCAAGGTTGATCGCGGCTAAAGCCGCTCCTACAGGTAGCCACAGAAGAATTCCGATACAGAGAAAATAATACAGTAGGTTATGAGGATAATTTAATGAAATATCTTATTTTGTTGGCAGCGCTCGTTCTCTGCACTTCAGTGGCTGCTGCCGACTGGCGGGAGGACGTGGCCGCGATCCACGGTGAGCTGGACGGGCTGATCGCCAAGGAGCAGGGCCTCAGCGACGTGCAGCGGTTGCAGAGGTTTTACGAACTGAGCTACGACCTCATGATGCTCGAATATCCCGGATTCGCGACCGCGTTGGGTGACCCGCGCGGCCAGGACCGCCTGACGGACCTCTCGCAGGACGGTGTGCACCGCCGGCGGCGGGCCAGCAAGAACGGGCTGGCGCTGCTCGAGAGCATTGACCGGTCGGCTCTGCCGGAGGCGGAGCGCGTCAATTACGACCTGCTGCGCGATACAGTGCAGAGACAGGTGGACGGCCTGCGCTTCCCGCAGGAACTGCTGCAAATGACCCAGATGAGCGGACCCCAACAGGACCTGTCCCGCCTGCTCGCGGTGATGCCCAACGCCTCCGCGGCGCAATTGCAGAATCAGATCGCGCGGATGGAAGCACTGCCGGCCTACATCGACCAGTCCATCGTGCTGATGCGCAACGGGTTGGAGGCGGGTGCGACGCCGCCGAAGATCACCCTGCGCGACGTGCCGCAGCAGATCCGCAATCAACTGGTGGATGACGCGGCGCAAAGCCCGCTGCTCGCGGGTTTCGCCGAAATGCCGGCCACGGTCGACCCGCTGCAGGCGGAAGCGCTCCGGCAGCAGGCGGCTGAGGCTTATCGAAAGCACGTGGTGCCGGCCTATGAGCGCCTTCTGGAGTTCACCGAGACCGAATACCTGCCCGGCGCCCGCGAATCGATCGCCGCGCGCGATCTGCCGGACGGTGAAGCGTGGTACGCGCACAACGTGGCCGTGCGCACCACGACGGACTTCACGCCGCAGCAGATTCACGACATCGGGCTCGCCGAGGTCAGCCGAATCCGTGGCGAGATGGAGGCTGTCATCCAGTCGACTGGTTTCGAGGGCAGTTTCGAGGACTTCCTGACCTTTCTGCGTACCGACCCGAGGTTCTATCACTCGTCGGCGGAAGACCTGATGCGTGAGTACCGCGACATCGCGAAGCGTGCCGATCCCGAGCTGACCCGCCTGTTCGGCGTGCTGCCGCGGACGCCCTACGGCGTGATCGAGGTGCCGGACTACGCGGCTCCCTCCCAGACCACGGCCTACTACCAGCGCGGCTCACTGAAGGCGGGACGGCCCGGCTACTTCTTCGCCAACACCTACGCGCTGGATACCCGGCCGCGTTGGGAAATGGAGGCCCTGACGCTGCACGAAGCGGTGCCGGGCCATCACCTGCAAATCGCCATTCAGCAGGAACTCGAAGATCTCCCGTGGTTCCGGCAGAATCCGTCCTACACCGCGTTTATCGAAGGCTGGGGACTGTATTCCGAAAGCCTCGGCGAGGAGATGGGTTTCTACAAGGACCCGTATTCGAAATTCGGGCAGCTCACCTACGAGATGTGGCGCGCCATCCGGCTGGTGGTCGATACCGGGATGCATTATCTCGGTTGGTCACGTCAGCAGGCCATCGATTTCTTCAAGGAGAATGCCGGCAAATCGGAGCACGACATCGTCGTTGAAATCGACCGTTACATCGTCTGGCCGGGGCAGGCCCTGGCCTACAAGATCGGCGAGTTGAAGATCAAGGAGCTGCGCGCCTGGGCGACGGAGGCCCTGGGGGACAATTTCGACATCCGGGCTTTCCACGACGAGGTGCTGGGCAAGGGCGCCGTCCCGCTGAGCGTGCTGGAGGCCAACATCAGGGCCTGGGTCGAGGAACAACTGTAGGTGTGGCTTTAGCCGCGATATTTTTTTGTTTTTGGGTTACTTGCCAAAATGCAACCGCGCGTGAAACCCGGTCTGCCGGAACATCCACGCAATAACGATGAAGCCGGTCGCCATCGGCAGCGCATAACACCATTCGATGATGTTCTCCAGCCGGTCGATCAGCTGGGGATCGTCGAAGATCAGGCGCTTGACCGCTGAAAACACGCCGAGCGCCCACTGCAGGCTGACCAGCACCACAAGCGTGGTGATGGAGCCGACGAGGCGCCCGCCGGCAAGACGAGCGCGGGCCGGCCACAGCACCCAGATGAGCAGCAACTGCGCCAGCGCGGTGCCGCCGAAATAGAAGATCACGCCGTACCGCCGCAGCCACCGGTACCACTCGCCTTCGGTTCCCAGCCAGGTCGCGTAGAAGACCAGGAAGAATCCGCCGATCACGCCGAGGATGCTGATCAGCCAGGCGCGCCGGGGCGTGCAGGCGTCGAGGCCGCGCAGCCACTCGCGGACGAATTCCCAGCCAAGCAGGAGCAGCACCGCGGAGGGCAGCATAAGGGCCCGGAACAGGTGCAGGCCCGGCCCCGACCGGGCCGCCCGGCTGATTGAGACGCAGCCATCCAGGTACGGCATGCAGATGAATTCCGGCGCCAGTTGCGTCCCCGCCCAGATATTCAGCAGGTAGGCCAGGTGCGCCGCCAGGATCGGCAGCAGGCCGGCCAGAAAGACAATGGTGACGGGTGCGGTCATGGAATCGTTCAGCGTTCAGTAGCCAGGAAAAAGATTCCGTGAATTGAGCGATTAGCGCAAGCCCGCGGATCAACTACGCGTGATAATTTTCACCGTTGCTGCAGTCAGGTGCGGATCTGCCGGTTTCATTTCAAAAACGCGGGCCTGTGCGAATCCCTGGGTGCGCCTTGAGCAGGGCGGGGCGCCAACCGCCCGGCCCGACCTGGAATCACCACATCAACCCGGCTTCCAGGTTCAGGGTGTCGAAATCGAGGTCGGCGCGGTCGCCACTGAAAACCTCCCGGTTCCAGGCGCCGCGGACGAACAGCGCGCCATTGACGTCCCAGCGCAGGCCGAGGCCCACGTTCCAGGTGAATTCCGACGTATCGTAGGTCGACCAGGTGGTATTGCAGATGTAGCCCCACCCCGGGTCCCACCAGCAGCCGGTGACCGGGGGCGCGCTCGGGACATTCGAATCGAGTTTCGAGTACCCGATGCCCGCCTCGACGAACGGCGTCAGCGGTCCGCGCAGGAAATGGTAGGTCACGTTCAGCTGGTTGGAGTAGCGCGTGGCGGAGTAGTCGAGCGTCTGCGGCGGAATCTCCGGATCTTCGGGCACGATGGTGGCCGAGTAGCTGGGCTCGACCAGCATGAAGGTCCAGGAGAAGTGCCATTTGGGCGTCATGTTCCAGCCCACGGAAAAGCCCCAGCCGAATTCGCTGTCCATGTCGAGCGAGGCGCCGTTATCGGCGGACGCGCTGGCGCTCGACTGATTGCCGATCAGCAGGCTCGCTTCCCAGGCCCCGTCGCGGAGCCCGGCGTAATCGGGCTTCTTGTTGAAACGCTGGGCCTGCACGGAGGAACTGAGCAGCAAAAGGACCAACAGTACGGCTATTCGCTTGAGGGTCATTGGGTCAGGCCTGTTTGAATCCGGGTCGACATCTGCCGGGCGGCCGAGGCCGCGGGGGCAGGGGCCCTTTCGTGAAGCGGTGAGGGTAGCGGAAAAGGCGTCCACGTTCAACGCACCGGTTGCCCGCAGGCGGCCTGGATCACGAACGGTGGCAGGCGATGGCGCTGGAGCCAGTTCTTCTCCGACCAGGCTGCGTCAAGCGGGGCGAAGTGCATCGCGAACGCGTGCCGTGAGCGTTTCGAGCGGTTCGGCGAACTGTAGTGCGGCAGGTGATCGCTGAACAGCACCAGGCTGCCCGCCGGAACTTCCAGGGCAACCGCTTCGGAGGCCCGGGGCCACGGTGCGTTTTCGAGCGTGCGGAGGGCTGCGCCGCCTCCAGCGTGGTCGACCTCGTAGATCTCCCGCAACGGCGAGCGGTGCCCGCCGGGCTGGACCCACAGGCAGCCGTTGTCCCGGTCCGCATCCTCAACGGCGACCCAGAGCCCGACGACGGAGGGCGGCCGCGTGCGGAGGTAGGTCGCATCCTGATGCCAGCGCACCTCGCCGCCGATGCCCGGCTGCTTGAAGATGTACATCGTCTGCCACAGTACGGCGGTCTCCATGCCGATGGCGTGCAAGGCCTCCCCGATCAGCGGCTGCCGGCAAAAGTCGCGGAATTCCGGCACGAGTTCGTGCAGGGCGTGGCCGATCTTGTTGACGGCCTGGTGCCGCGGCCGCAGCAGGCGGCCTTCCGCATCGACCGCCTCTTCTTCGAGAAAACAGTGAACGCCTTCCGCGGATTCGAGGAAGTAGCGGTCCCGCGCATGCTCCTGGTTGCGCGTCGTGAACACGGTGCGGTGCCGGTCGGCGTCGAATTCCTCGACGATCCGTTCCGCGGCGGCTCGAATGGGCGCCAGGCGCGTAGCCGGAAAAACGCCCTCGAGGACCGCGTATCCCTGCTGCTCGTACCGGGCCTGCAAATCGTCCATCAGCGGATTGTCCCCGGTTCGGAGGCAGGCTACAAGGCAGCCTCAGGCCATCCGCAGCACGCTGACCGGCGCATGGGTGATGACGCGCCAGGTCGCCGCTATGCCGCTCAGGCCGACGAATACCATCCCCAGTAGCGGCCCGGCCAGCCACAGCATCGGGCTGAAGCCGTAGGCCAGGTCGAACAGGTTCTCCGCGATCAGGTAGCCGGCCAGCGTCGCGCCCGAGGCCGCCAGCACGCCGGCCAGCAGGCCGATGGCGGTAAATTCCGTGGCAATCCCGCCCAGTACGCGGTTCCGCGATGCGCCGAAGGTGCGGAGCATCGCGCTCTCGTACCGCCGCTCGTCGCGGGTGGCCTGCACGGCGGCCCACAGTACGGTCAGGCCGGCCAGTAGCGTAAAGACGAATACGGCCTGCACGGCGAGCGCCGCCTTATCCATTACGTCGCGCACTTGGCTCAGCACGGCGTCGAGGTCGATGGCGGTCACGCTGGGGAAGTCGCGCATCAGGTCGAGCACGGCCTGGCGCTGGCTGTCCCCGACATGCAGGCTGGTGATGTAGGTGGCCGGGTATTCGTCCAGCGCCCCCGGGGAGAACACCATGAAGAAGTTGGGGCTGAAGGAATCCCATTCGACGTTGCGGAAGCTGGTGACGGTAGCGCCGACGGATTCCCCGGCGACGTCGAATGCGACTTCGTCGCCCAGGGCCAGGCCCAGTTCGCGGGCGAAGTCCTGCTCCACGGACACCTCCGGGGCAGCCGGGGGGCTGTCCCAGAACCGGCCCGCGACGATCCGGTTGTCCTTCTGAAGTTCACCGGCCCAGCTCAGATTCGCGTCGCGGCGAGCCCAGCGTTCGCCCTGCGGATCTTCAAAGGTCATCTGCGTAACGCTTTCGCCGTTGATTGCCGTCATGCGGGCGCGCACCAGCGGCACGAAGCGCGGCACTTCGAGGCCCTGTTCCCGCAGGAAATCCGACATGGGTGCGACTTCCCGGGGCTGGATATTGATCAGGAACTGGTTGGGGGCGTTTTCGGGCAGGCTCTGCCGCCAGGTGTTCATCAGGTCGGTCCGAACCGTGGAAAGAAGCAGCAGCACCATCAGGCCGAGGCCGAAGGCGACGACCTGTACCACGCTCTCGCGGCCCCGCCG
Organism: uncultured Lysobacterales bacterium; assembly: GCA_937995275.1. Classification (GTDB taxonomy): domain Bacteria; phylum Pseudomonadota; class Gammaproteobacteria; order Xanthomonadales; family SZUA-36; genus CALKKN01. Next base: position 8,901 of record CALKKN010000267.1, read on the forward strand.
AGAAATGTTGGCCAGTCCGTAACGCCAGGCCACGCCGGCGGCCCCACGGAAACCCCGCAACGACCGGACCAGCACCCAGCCGGCGGCGCCCAGCGCCAAAAAAGTGCCCGCCGCACCGGCAAAGATGGTCAGCACCAGGGTGGTGTCTTGCATGATCCACAGCAGCAGCAGAAGCACCGCGGCGACGCCCGCCAGCCAGCTGATCCCGTAGCGCAGGGGCGGCGGCTCCAGGTCGCGGCGCAGTACCCGCAGCGGCGGCGTCTTGCCCATCTGGGCCAGGTCCGGGAGCGCAAAGCCTGCCAGGATGCACACCGCGGTGACCAGACCCAGCACGGCCGGCGCCGGTCCCGGTGGGGGCAGGGCGGCGCCGATCAGGTCGCGCATCAACCAGGCGAGACCGAGTTGGGCGAGGAACCCGAGCAGGGACCCTACGATGCCGCCTGCCAGGGCCAGCATCAGCAGCTGCCAGGCGTTGCTGCGCATGATGGTTCGCTGGCTGGCGCCCATACATTTCATCAGGGCGATCCGGTCCCGGTGGCGGTGCGAGTAGCGGCGCGCGGCCATCGCAACGGCAACCGCTGCCAGCAGCACCGAGACCAGCGAGGCGAGGTTCAGAAACCGCCCGGCGCGCTCCATGGAGGAGCGAATCTGCGGATTGGTGTCGCG
>CALKKN010000268.1 GCA_937995275.1 uncultured Lysobacterales bacterium
GCGTGCATTGGCCACACGACTCGTCGCGAAAGAAGTACGTGATGACACAGCCCACCCGCACCATGCAGGTCGTGTTGTCCATGACAATGACGGCACCGGAACCCAGGCCTGAACCCACCTTGCTCAGGGAGTCGAAATCCATATCGCATTCCATGATCACTTCTGCCGGAAGAACGGGCATCGAAGACCCTCCCGGAATGACACCTTTCAGCTGACGCCCTTCGGGTACGCCGCCAGCCATTTCCAGCAACTCTGAAAACGGGGTTCCCAGCGGAACTTCATAATTTCCGGGCCTGTTTACGTGCCCTGATACCGAGAAACACTTCGGCCCGCCGTTGTTCGGCCTGCCGATTGTCAGGAACCAGTTGGCCCCATTGCGCATGATGGACGGGACCGACGCCAGGGTCTCGGTGTTATTGATGGTGCTAGGCCTGCCGTACAGGCCGAAATTGGCCGGAAACGGTGGTTTGAAACGCGGCTGGCCTTTCTTGCCTTCGAGCGACTCCATCAGCGCGGTTTCCTCGCCGCAAATGTATGCGCCGGCGCCCAGGGCCGTGTATATATTCATGTCCACGCCGCTGCCCTGGATGTTTTCACCCAGCAGCCCTGCTTCGTATGCTTCTTTCAGGGCCTGCTCGAAGCGTTCAAAAGGCTCGTGGTGAAATTCACCACGCAGGTAGTTGTACCCGACCGTCGCGCCCATCGAATAGCCTGCGATGGCCATGCCCTCGATCACGGCGTGGGGATTGAAACGCAGGATGTCGCGATCGTGGCAGGTGCCCGGCTCGGATTCGTCGGAGTTGCAGAGGATGTATTTCTGCATCGGCGCCGACCGCGGCATGAAGCTCCACTTCAGCCCGGTCGGGAAACCGGCTCCGCCGCGGCCCCGCAGCGCGGATTCCTTGACTGCGTCGATGATGAACTCCCGCGCGGTCCCCTCGTCCAGAATTTTCTTCCAGGCCTGGTAGCCGTCCGCGGCCAGGTAGGTTTCCAGCGACCACGGGGTATCGGCGTGCAGGGTGTTGAAGACGACGTTGTGCTCAGCCATGGCGCGTCACTCCAGCCCGTCGAGGATGGTGTCGAGTGTCTCGAGGTCGAGATTCTCGTGGTAGTGCCCGTCGACGATCATCATCGGGGCGCCGCAGCACCCGGCCAGGCACTCCTCTTCCTTCACCAGCGTGATCCGGCCGTCCTCCGTCGTGCTGCCGATTTCGACGCCCAGCTTTTGCTCGGCGTGCTCGACGATGGCGTCCGCACCGTTCAGCCAGCAGGATATGTTCGTGCAGATGTGGACCTTGTGGCGTCCCACCGGACTGGTGAATACCATCGAGTAGAACGACACCACCTCGTGGGCCCAGACACGCGGCAGGCCGAGGTAATCCGCTACCGCCTCGGTCAGTTCCTGCGTGATCCAGCCGCCATTCTGCTCCTGGGCGGCGATCAGCGACTGAATCAGGGCCGAGCGTTTTTTGTCCGGCGGGAACTTGGCGACCCAGTGGTCGATCATTGCGCGGGTTTGTTCGCTCAGCATGGCTGTTTCCTGGGAGTTGGCCGCCTGGCCCGTCGCGGTCATCGGTCCACCTCCCCGAACACCAGGTCCAGCGTACTGATGATGGCGACCGTGTCGGCCAGCATGTGGCCCCGGGTCAACTCGTCCATACTCGACAGGTGGGCAAAGCCGGGGGCACGGAAATGCACGCGGAAGGGTTTGTTGGCGCCGTCCGAAACCAGGTAGCAGCCGAATTCGCCTTTGGGCGCCTCGACGGCGGCATAGGTCTCTCCGGCCGGCACGCAGTAGCCCTCGGTAAACAGTTTGAAGTGGTGGATCAGGGCTTCCATGTCATCCTTCATTTCCTCGCGGGTTGGCGGGATGACCTTGAAATTCTTCAACATCACGTGGCCGGGATTCTGGCGCAGCCAGTCCACGCACTGCAGGATGATCCGCGCCGACTGGCGCATTTCCTCGATGCGCACCAGGTACCGGTCGTAGCAGTCGCCCCCGACGCCCACGGGCACGTCGAAGTCGACCTGGTCGTACATCGCATAGGGCTGTTTCTTGCGCACATCCCACTCGATACCGGAGCCGCGCACCATGACGCCGGAATAGCCCATCTGGATCGCCTTGTCGGGCGGCACCACGCCAATGCCGACCGTGCGCTGCTTCCAGATGCGGTTGTCGGTCAGCAGCGTCTCGTACTCGTCGATGCGGTCCGGCACGTCCCGCGCGAACGCCTCGATGAAATCCAGCAGCGAGCCCTCCCGCCACTCGTTGCGGCGCTTGAGGTCCTTGCCCTTGGTCCAGCGCGTCTCCGTGTACTGTGACATCGCCTCCGGCAGGTCGCGGTAAACGCCGCCGGGGCGGTAGTAACCCGCATGCATACGGGCTCCGGAGACCGCTTCGTACATGTCCATGACCATCTCGCGCTCACGGAACGCGTAGAGGAAGACCGTCATCGCACCCAGGTCCAGCCCGCAGGAGGCGACCCACAGCAGGTGATTGGAGAATCGCGTGATCTCGTCGAACATGGTGCGGATGTACTGCGCGCGCGGCGGCGGTTCGATGCCCAGCAGATTCTCGATGGCCCGAACGTAGGCGTGCTCGTTGCACATCATCGACATATAGTCCATCCGGTCGAGGTAGCCGACGGACTGGTTGAACGGCTTGCTTTCGGCCAGCTTTTCGGTCGCACGGTGCAGCAGGCCGACGTGCGGGTCGGCCCGCACCACGGTTTCGCCGTCCAACTCCAGCACCAGGCGAAGCACGCCGTGAGCGGCCGGGTGCTGCGGGCCGAAATTCATCGTGTAATTTCGTATCTCAGCCATCCCGCTCCCCCTCCCCCGTGGCTGCGGCCTGGGCCGCCAGCCGCTCGGCCTCGCTGTCGGCCGCCTGGTCCACTTCGTCCGCCTTGTAGCGCGAATCCTTCCGGATTACGCGGGGCACCCCGACCCGCGGTTCGATTTCGACCGGTTCGTAAATGACGCGCTGCCTTTGGCTGTCGTAGCGCACGGCCACGTTGCCGATCAGCGGAAAATCCTTGCGGAACGGATGCCCGGTAAACCCATAGTCGGTCATGATCCGGCGCAGGTCCGGGTGACCTTCGAACACGATCCCGAACAGGTCGAATGCTTCGCGCTCGTACCAGTTCGCCGAACTCCAGATCTCGACCAGCGACGGCACGATGGGCAAGTCTTCGTCGGGCGCGAAGCAGCGGATGCGCAGCCGCCGGTTGTGCGTAAACGACAGCAGGTGCGCCACCACGGCGAACCGTTGCCTGATGTCCCCCGCCTCCGGCCGGCTGGCCCAGTCGAAGCGTCCCGGGCCGAGGGCTTCCACACCGCGGCCGAAGCCTTCGAAGGTCGCATCCGCGGTTTCCCACTCCGACTGCCCGTAGCCGAGGTAATCGACACCGCACAGATCGGTCAGCTGACCGAATGCGAACGTTTCCTCGTCCCGCAACGCCCGGCACACTTCGAGCCATGCGCCGACCTCGATTTCCAACGTCGGAATGCCGTGGCGCGGCGGGCTGATCGACACGCGTTCCGGGAAGCGGCTCTTGAGGGCCTCGACCAGGGATTTGTCCGTGCCATTCATCGGATTACCTTGAAATTGTTGATTCCCGGCGGATTTTCGCCTGGAGCTGGAGAATGCCGTAAATGAGCGCTTCGGCCGTCGGTGGACAGCCCGGCACGTACACGTCGACCGGCACCACGCGGTCGCAGCCGCGGGTTACCGAGTACGCGTAGTGATAGTACCCGCCGCCGTTCGCGCAGGATCCCATCGAGATCACCCACTTGGGGTTGGGCATCTGGTCGTACACCTTGCGCAATGCGGGAGCCATCTTGTTGGTGAGCGTGCCGGCCACGATCATGACGTCGGACTGCCTGGGGCTGGGCCGGAACACCACGCCGAACCGGTCGAGATCGTACCGGGAAGCCCCGGCCTGCATCATCTCCACGGCGCAACAGGCGAGCCCGAAGGTCATCGGCCACATCGAACCGGTGCGGGCCCAGTTGAGCAGCGCGTCCACCGTCGTGGTCACCATGCCACGGTCCAGCAGCGGATTCGCGTCGGCGTCCGGGCGCAGGATGTCGTCGACCGTCTGCAGCGGTACGGGATTGTTCATTCCCATTCCAGGGCTCCTTTCTTCCAGATGAAAAAGAACCCTATCACGAGTTCGGCGACGAATATGGACATCGCCACGAGGCCGAACACGCCGAGGTTATCCAGCACCAGTGCCCAGGGTATGAAGAATGCGATCTCGAGATCGAAGATGATGAACAGGATTGCGACCAGGTAGTACCGGACGTCGAATTTCGACCGCGTGTCCTCGAACGCCTCGAACCCGCACTCGTACGGCGAGGCCTTTTCGCTGTTGGGGTCGCGCGGCCCGAGAATGCCGCCGGTGATGAGCAGAATGGCGCCGAGCGCCAGGGAAATCGCGAGAAAGATCAGAATCGGAAAATACTCTGCGAGCATGCTCGTCTCTCTTTCTGGCAGGCGTGACCGCCCGCTGCATTGTTCAATGGTGCCCAAGGCCGGACTCGAACCGGCACGGCTTTCGCCACTACCCCCTCAAGATAGCGTGTCTACCAATTCCACCACTTGGGCCACGTAACGCCGCCATCCCGGGCGGCGTCAGCTGTCGTCGTCGCCGGGTGCAGGGCTCTCAGTACCATCCTCCACGGCCGGCAAATCCTCGGCGATCACGCTCTCGGTGCCCGCCGCGTCCCGGATGGCCTCTTCCACGGCCTGCTCGACCGAGGGCATGTCGGGCGTGGTCGATTCCGCCGGTCCCACGATCGGGGCCTGATCAGGCTGCTGCTCTTCGACCTGCACGGCCGCCGGTGGCTGGGTGACGACACCCAGATTCGTGTCCGGCGCTTCCATCAGCCGCGAAACGAGCACGGCCATGGTCAGGCTGATCGCACAGAACAGGGTCGCCAGCACCCAGGTCGAACGACTCAGAAAATTGCTCGCACCCCGGGAGCCGAACACCGTGCCGGACGCACCGCTGCCAAAGGCGGCGCCGGCTGTGGCGCCTTGCCCCCGCTGAATCAGCACGAACGCGATGAGAGCGATCGCGACCAGCACGTGGAAAATATTGAGTACCTGCATTATTGAATCCGTCTGTGGGGGAAGATCAGGCTACGGCGTCGCGAATCGCCAGGAAGTCATCCGCCTTCAGCGAAGCGCCTCCCACCAGCCCGCCATCGATGTCTTCCCGGGCAAATAAATCGGCGGCATTGGAACCCTTCACACTGCCGCCGTACAAAATTCGCAATTGACCTGCAATTATACCATCCCGGGAAGCAAATTTGTCACGGATGAACGCATGCACGGCTTGCGCCTGCTCGGGTGAAGCAGTGCGCCCGGTACCGATGGCCCAGACCGGCTCGTAGGCCACCACGGCGCGCTGGAACCCCGCCATGCCGCTGCGCCCGATAACGGCTTCCAGCTGCCGGTCCACCACCTCTTCCGTGCGGTCCTGCTCCCGTTCCTCGAGGGTTTCGCCGACGCACAGGACCGGCTCCAGGCCCGCCTCGAGGGCGCGTTCGAAACGGTCGGCGACGTCCTCGTCGGTTTCACCGTACAGCGTACGGCGCTCGGAATGGCCGACCAGCACATAACGGCAGCCGAATTCCAGAAGCATGGACGCGGACACCTCCCCGGTGTGCGCGCCCTGCGCGGCCGGATTCAGATTTTGCGCGCCCCAGGCGATCGGCGAATCCGCCAGCAGGGACTGCGCCAGGGGCAGGTAGGGGAACGGCGGAAACACCGCCATGTCGACCTCCGCCCGGGCGGGAGCCGTCAGGAGGCTGTCCAGCAGCTCCTGCACCATGGCCGTAGAGCCGTGCATTTTCCAGTTTCCGGCAACCAGGATTTTTCGCATCGTCGTTTCCTTGCGGGGCGGTCAACAGGCGCGCGACAGGATACCCACGGCCACCCGGTATCTCAAGCCGGCGATCCGCGCCAGATGACACCGGTCACGAACTGGCCCGACGATGGCGCCGCGGCAACGCTCGAACGCTTTCACGGGGGAGCGCTGCGTATCCCGCCGGGCTACATCGCCTTCAGCTTGTCGAAAAAGCCGATTTCCTCGGCCGTCGAACGCCCGATTTTACACTGTTCGAGGGAGGCCGGCATCAGGGAGGAGAACGAGGACAGCGGAATCCTGCCGCCCATGATCTCCGCACGCCGCTGGGGAAATAGCGGCTGCTGGTCCGGATCCGCGAAGCCGTGGGGGTAGACGGGCTCGCCGGTCGACAGGACGTACTTGTCCGTGGCGCCCAGCACATGCATCAACTCGTGCGTGAACACCACCAGGTTCAGGGAATGAGCCAATTCCGCCGCGTAGGCCTTGACGATGCCGTAGCGACCTTTCCTCATGCCGACCGAAATGCCCATTTCGGTGTCTGGTCCGGTGCTGTGGAACATCCAGAACATCTGGATGTCCGGCTGGATCAGCCCGTCGCGCATTTCCCTCGTCCACGACCACCACCTCATCCTGAGGCTCCACCAGCCGATGGCGGCGAAATCGAATTGCCCCGGCACCGACGGGGGGACCTCCCGCGAGACGGGCGCGACCTGGAACCGGAACGCGGGGGTGACCTCGAAGCCGTAGGGCCGCGACTGCGCACCGAAAAACCGGTTGACATCGCGAAACGCATCGGCGTCGATGCTCTCGGCGAATCTCAGGGTTCCCGGCTTCTCGTCCGCGGCGATCGGGTGCACCGTGACGAGGATCGGCCGGTCCCAGGAAGCCATGCGCTTTTCGGTGATCCAGGTACTGGCGACGATGCCGAGCAGGATGCTGAGCAGCAGCACCACGCGCACGAGCTTGAAGACACTCACGTCCCTGCCACCATCATGCTCCTGATCAGGACCGGTCCACAATGGATGTTGCCCCGGGTATCGATGTCGGTACCGGTCGCCACCACGTCGCCGAACATGTCCCGCAGACTGCCGGCGATCGTGAGTTCCTCGACCGGATAGGTTAGCCGGCCGTTCTCTACCCGGAACCCTGCCGCGCCGCGGGAATAGTCGCCGGTCACCAGGCTCACGCCCTGGCCCATGACCTCGGTGACGTAGAGTCCGTCGCCCATGGCGGCGAACAGGTCGTCCGGTGCGTCGCCGCCGGGTTCGAGCAGCAGGTTGCGGGCTCCGCCGGCATTGCCGGTCGTGGCCAGGCCGAGACGGCGGGCCGAGTAAGTGGACAGGACGTAACCGGTGAGAACGCCCGCTTCGATAATGTTGCGTTCCCGCGTGACGACGCCCTCGGCGTCGAAGGCTGCGCTGGTGGCACCCCGCAGCAGGCGGGGCCGCTCGCGCAGGTTCAGCCAGTCCGGAAACAGGCGCTCACCCGCACAGTCGCGGAGAAAGGACGCGTTGCGATACAGCGCCGAACCCGAGATCGCCCCGATCAGGTGCCCGATCACGCCCTTGGCGACTCGCGGCGCGAACAGTACCGGCATCTGCCCGGTTTTCAGCCGCCGCGCCCCGAGCCTGCGCACCGCGCGGCGCGCCGCCTCGCGACCGGTCTCCTCGGGCGGTTCCAGGTCGCCGGGACAGCGCCGGCCGTCATAGCTGTAGTCGCGCTGCATCGAATCGCCGTGCCCCGCCAGCAACACGCAGGACTGTCCATAACTGGTACCCGCAGTGCGGCCGACGAACCCGTTCGTATTGCCGTAGACGGCGAGGCCCAGGTCGGCGTTGAACGCGGCGCCCTCGGAGTTGCTGATCCCTTCTTCCCCGCGTCCCGCCCCCTCACACTGCAGGGCCCTGGCGATGGCCGCCTCCGCGTCCATCGGCTCCGGATGCCACAGGTCGAGGTCGGGAAAGTCGCGAGCCAGGAGGTCCGGCTCGGCCAGTCCGTTGCAGCGGTCTTCCTGCGTGTAACGGGCGATGTCGACTGCGTGCCGGACACACGACTCCAGCGATTCGCGCCGCAGGTCGGCGCTGCTGGCATCGCCCTTGTGACGCCCGATCAGCACGGTAATGCTGATTCCGCGATCGCGCATGTGCTCGATCGTCTCGACCTCGCCCATCCGGACGTTGACCGACAGTCCGAGGCTGCTGTGGGCGCTGACCTCGGCCTCCGTCGCTCCGGCCCGGGTGGCGAGGCGCAATGCTTCGCGAACATGCGCCTCTAGTTCATCGAGTTCCGCTTCACGGTCCAGCGATCCCTGCGTTACCATGATGGATTCAGACATTGCGCTATCCCCTACTGCCCAGAATCTTGGTGAACCCCGTGCCAAAAGGCAAGGAAAATTTTGACGGGACCGCCGACCCCGTGAGCAAGAGCCAGCGCCGCCGCGACGCGCTCGAGGTCAGATCGCTGGCGGCCAGGCTGATCGCGGTCAGCCCCGCGCTGCTCGCCCGGGTGCCGCTGGACGACCCCGTCCGCGCGGCCATCTCCGAAGCCCATCGGATCCGCGCGAACGTCGCCCGCAAAAGACAGCTGCAATACGTCGCCAAGCTGCTCAGGCGAGCCGACCCGGAACCGATCGTGCAGGCCCTCCAGGACCTCGAACAGGAGGGCAGGCAGGCCACCGCGCGCCAGCACCGGGCAGAGGCATGGCGCGACCGCCTGCTGGAAGCCGGCGATCCGGCATTGGGCGAACTGATTCATCAGCGGCAGGACGGCGACGCACAGGCCATCCGGCAGTTGGTCCGCAGGGCCGGCCAGGAAGCGGCGCGCGGCCAGCCGCCCACCGCCGCCCGCAAGCTCTTTCGCACCCTGCGGGAAATGGACGAACGCGAACCATTGCCCGCCCCGCCAACGGGCTAGCTGTCCGTGCCGCCGACGGTCAGGCCGTCGACACGCAGGGTCGGCTGGCCGACGCCGACCGGCACGCTCTGGCCATCCTTGCCGCAAACCCCGATCCCGGCATCGAGTTTGAGGTCATTGCCGACCATGGACACGCGCGTCAGCACGTCCGGCCCGTTGCCGATCAGGGTCGCGCCGCGGACCGGGCGCGTGATTCGGCCCTTTTCGATCAGGTACGCCTCGCTGGCGGAAAACACGAAGCGGCCCGAGGTGATGTCGACCTGCCCCCCGGCGAAGTTGACCGCGTAAAGGCCGCGATCCACCGAGGCGATGATCTCTTCGGGCGCATGGGGGCCGGCGAGCATGAACGTGTTGGTCATGCGCGGCATGGGCAGGTGCGCGAACGACTCCCGGCGGCCGTTCCCGGTGGGCGCCATGCCCATCAGTCCGGCGTTCAGCTTGTCCTGGAGGTAACCCCGGAGGACGCCGTCTTCGATCAGCACGTTGCGTTTCGTGGGCGTTCCCTCGTCGTCGATCGTCAGGGAGCCACGACGGCGGGCCAGGGTGCCGTCATCCACCACCGTGACGCAGTCCGCGGCGACCTTCTCACCCAGACGCCCGGTGAATGCCGAGGTACCCTTGCGGTTGAAGTCCCCCTCGAGGCCGTGCCCGACGGCTTCGTGCAACAGCACGCCCGGCCAGCCGGGACCGAGAACCACCGTCATCGTGCCGGCCGGCGCGGCCACCGATTCGAGATTGACCAGCGCCTGGCGCACGGCTTCGTCCGCGATGTGTCGCCACGTGTCGCCCGCCAGCAACTCGTCGTACCCGAAGCGGCCACCACCGCCGTCCGAACCCTGCTCCCGGCGACCGTTCTGTTCAGCGATGACGTTGACGTTCAGGCGCACCAGGGGGCGGACATCAGCCGCCAGCGTACCGTCGGTGGCGGCGACGAGAATCGTCTCGTAGGTGGCGGCCAGGCTGACGATGACCTGGCTGACCCGCGAATCCCGCGAGCGGGCGTAGGTGTCGATCTGCCGGAGCAGGTCGACCTTGGCGGCCGCGTCGAGGGTCGCCAGCGGGTCGCCGTCGCCGTACAACGCCGGCGGCTGTTGCCGTTTCCAGGCCTGGACCTGCCCCTGGCTGCCGTGGCTGGCGATGGCACGCGCCGCGCTGGTGGCCTGCAGCAGCGACGGCAGCACGATCTCGTCGGCGTAGGCGAAACCGGTCTTGTCCCCCGAAATGGCGCGAATCCCCACGCCCTGCTCCACGGAGTGGACGCCGTTGCGGACCAGCCCGTCTTCGAGGAACCAGGATTCGTGCGTCAGGGACTGGAAATAAAGGTCGCCCGCATCGACGGCCGGCCCCATCAGCCTGCCGAGGACGCGCTCGAGTTCCTGGCGGTCCAGTCCGCCGGGGGTCAGCAATTGCCGCTCCGCGGTCAATAGTGCATCACTCATGGCTCTTCCCTGTCATCGCGTCGTCGTTACGGTTGCGTCCTTCCGAACTGCTCAGCCGTCCGTGCGTTCCACTTCCACCGGCTCGAATACCGGATCGTCCCAGCTGCCCGTGATGGCGTAGCGCACCTGAGTCGCCTCCGCCAACTCGTCGTGCAACAGGCCCTGCAGCGCCAGGCCGGCAGCGGCCCCGCCCGGTCCGGCGGCCAGCGCGCCGATGATCGGCAGCGTGTTGCCGACGCCCGGCCGGATCGTCAGTAATTGATCATACTGGCGTTCGACCAGATCCGTCTGGCCGCTGATGCTGATGTTGGCGGCGGACGAACGCAGCAGGACATTATCGGTACTGGCCGTGCCGTTGCGCATCTCGAAGGTCCCGGTGGCCTCGTCGAACGAAAAGCCCGAATCGAACACGTCCCGGAAGTCGAGCGCGAGACGCTTCGGCAGGGCGGGAATGCTCAGCAATCCCAGCAGCCGGCCGCCGCCGGCGCTGGCGTCGGTGATATTGCCATCGACGACGCTGAATTCAACCTCGCCGTTGAGCCGCGAAAGCCCGAATGCAGCCGGCGATCCGGGCCACCACGCGTTGAACGAGACCACGGTCTGGCCGCCTTCCACGGGCGAAGCGATGTCCAGCGAACTCAGGAAATCCCCCAGCGATTCGGAGGTCATGTGAATGTCGAAGTCCGAGCGGTAACCGTCCTCGTCGAGCAGCCAGTCGCCGCTGGCCTGCACCGAGAGGCGCTCCGAGGCTGCGTCGACCTTCTCGAAATGGAAGCCGTTGGCAACCGGGTAGGCCTCGATGCGGGTCTCGCCCAGTTCGACGCCGGCATACCGCAGCGACCGGGCGTACAGATGCAGCGCCGGCAGATCGCCGGGATCGGTTTCCATCTCCAGGCCAGTGGTCAGTGGGTCGCCCAGCGCCAATCGCTCGAACTCCGCAGCCAGGCTGTCGGTGCCGGTGGCCCCGGTCATGAAGCGGACCGTTCCGTCGATGTCCGTGCTCGAGAACCGCCCCTCGATGTCCGAACCCTCGACGCTGAACTGCATGCCCACATCGGCGAACATGCGGTCGAGGAACCGCAGTTGCGCCGCTTGCACACGTCCTTCTTCCAGCGCGAGGTTGCCCATGCTACGGCCTCTCATGGCCTCTTCGATAATGACGTCCAGCCAGCCGTCCAGGTCGAGAACCTCTGTTTCACCTTCGACCCGCACCAAGCCTTCCGGCGGCAACGCAGCCCGTCCGCCGCCCAGCCGGATGACGGCGCGGAGCGGCGCATCGGCGCCGATCGGAAGGTCGAAGCGCATCGCCAGACGGTCTTCGAGTTCCAGGTCGAGAACACGTTTGGCGCCGGCCAACGGATACCTGAGGCCCAGCGGCCAGCGCGACCCGGGGGCCTTGTTCAGAGGAGCCGGGAGGTCCAGCGCAACGCCTCGCAACTCTGACTCCAACTCCAGCCAGGTCCCGACGGTGTCTTCCCCCGGAGCCGCTCCCGTAAGGATGTCTGGCGCGACCTCCGCGACGATCACCGAGCCTCGCCACCGGCATACGCCGCGCGCGCCGGACAACGCGCTGAAGTCCTCCAGCAGGAATTCCGGAATGACGTCCCCGATGGCGAAATCGCCGACCAGGTCGGCGCGGAATTTCTCGGCGCCGTCCGCGTCGGCCGCCAGGTTGAGCTGCGCCGGGCCGCCATGGTATTCGGCTTCCAGTCCGCTGCCGCGGAATCCCCGTTCGTCGTATTCGAGCTCGCCGCTGATGCCGCTGATGGTGATGTCGAGCGACGGGTCGCTGAAGGCGGCCTGGCTGATGGCCACCGACCCGTCCACGGTCAGGTCCCCGCCGGCCGCGCGGAACGGAATCCTGATGCGCCCCTGCGTCGCGGCCGCGCCGCTGAAGGTGAACCGCGACAGGTCGGCGCCGATCTGTTCCCCCAGCGGCGTGCGCTCCAGGAACCCCAGCAGCGCCGGCACGGTGCTGTCCGGCTGTTCGTAGTCGATGGTGAGAACGGGTACCCGGAAATTGGGTATCGCGGCCCTGACGCGCGGCGCGGCAACGCCACCGATATCGCCGACACTGCCCTGGATATCCATGCCGGCATTGACGAAGCGCGCGACGACATCGAGGTCCCGGGCCGCGGGCCAGCCTTCGTAGTAATCGATGTGCCCGCCGGTGACGTGCGCAACGGCTTCGAACCGGCCAGCGCCGGAGGTGAAGGGCCATTCGTCCATGTCGCCGTGTATCAGCACCCTTCCGGACTGCACATTGCCGCCACGCAGGCCCTGGCGTAGCCAGGATTTGACGGCATCGTTCAGGATGGACTCCGGCCAGTAGGGGTCGAGCTGCCCCACGTTGCCGCGGCTGACGAACACGTTCACATTCACGGCAGGCTTGCCGGTGTTGCCAGAAATGAGCATTCCGCCGCGCGCCGCGAGATCCTCGTTCTCGATCGAGCAATCGCGGATGTCCACCTGCCACCCGTCGCCCCACTTCAGGTCGATCGCGCACTCGGGAATCGCTACCGGCAGCTGGGCGCGGAACATGCGGGGCCAGTCCACCAGCACCCGGTCTCCGCGCAGGGCCAGGCGGCCCGATCGGCGGCCGAGGGCAACCTGTCCGTCGAGGCCCTGCAGGTCAGGCCAACGGTCCCATTCCCGGACGCTGGCCTGCCGAAGGTCGCCGCGTGCCATTTCCAGCCGCCAGGACGCATTCAAAACCAGGTCGAAATCGCTGACCGAGCCGCTCGCCGCGCGGGGCAGGAATACCGGCCAGGACGTGCCGTAGATGGACAGGACGTTGCGGGTCAGGCGTAACGGCACGCCCAGGGGCAGGTCGTCCGCACCGATCCAGAGACCGAGATTCGCGCCGGTATCGCGCGCCATCGACAGGCGCGGCGCGACCCAGGACTTATCGCCGTCGTCGAACAGGAAATCGGCCAGGTGAAGGTCCCACTTCCCCCGCCCTTCAAAACGCCACCGGAATTGCGTATTGACGCGCTCCAGCCACAGGTCCTGGTAGTCGTTGACCAGGCGCGCCTCCCTGAGGTCCGCAATGCCGGTCAGCACGTGCCCCGCGTCGGGGGACCAGCTGCCCCACAGTTCGGCGTTGAACCACCCGGTCAGGGGCAGGAAGGGATTGGACGGCAGGCGCCCCTGGAATGCCGCCAGCATGAATTCCCGGGTGGTGGCCTGCCACGCAGCGGCGCGGATACCCTTGTCGCCGCCCAGCGTCAGTAGTGCGGTGGCCTCGATTTCGCCGAAGACCAGCTCACCGCGTTCGTCGTACAGGCTGGCTTGAATCTCGGTCGACAATTCGTCGCCCTTCGCGTGGAGCCGCCCACGGATATCCCTGAACCCCACGCGAATGCCGTACACCTCGTCGCGGTAGACCAGGCTGGAGTCCTCGAGGATCACCTCGCCGACACGAGCGAGGTCCCTCAGGGCGGATCGCTCCTGCTGGTCACCGCGCCTGCTGACGCCGAAGCCCGACAGCCGCAATTCGCCGTCGGCGCTCCGCAGGAGTTCAAAGTCGGCGCCGATCACCCGGAAGTTGTAGAACGGGCGGCCGGGCAGAAGCGCGTTGAGAGGGCGGATGTCGAGCGCTGCCGACTCGATGACCACTTCGGGCGTCACCTCGCCGGGCGCGCCCTCCGGCGGCGCCGTCGACGGCAGCAGGCGCATTCCCCGGAGCGATAACCGCGGCCCGAAGGCGGTCCACTCCCCGGCGAAACTCTCCAGCACCACCGGCTGACCGAACTCCTCGGTCAGCCAGGCTTCCAGTCGCGGCTGGTAGCGGTCGCTGTAGGGCATCAGCAGTTTGCCGATGCCCACCAGGACGGCGGCGGTCACCAGCAGGATGGAGAGCGCCGTCCACAGCAGGGTTTTCGCTCGCCGGAAGAAGGTTTTCAGGAATGCCATGGGTCTTGCGTTGCTGCCGGGTCCGGTTCAGAGCAGCACGACGTCGTACTGTTCCTGGCTGTACTGGTCCTCGCGCTGAAAGCTGATGGTCTTGCCGATCAGCTCCTCGAGTTCAGCCACCGTGGCGGACTGTTCATCCAGTATACGCTCCACGACCTTCGAAGAGGCGAGGACCATCAGCTTGCTCGCGTCGAACTGCCGGCTGGATCGCATGATCTCACGGAAAATCTCGAGGCAAACGGTTTCTGTGCTCTTGATCGTGCCCCGCCCTTCGCACAGCGGACAGGGCACGCACAGGCGGCGCTCGAGGCTCTCCGTGGTCCGCTTGCGCGTCATTTCCACCAGGCCCAGCGCCGAGAATGCCGAAATCGTCGTCTTGACGTGGTCGAGTTCCAGGGCGCGCCGGAAAGAATTCATGACCTGCCACCGGTGCTCGGCGTCGGTCATGTCGATAAAATCGACGATGATGATGCCGCCCAGGTTACGCAGCCGCAGCTGGCGGGCAATGGTCTGCGCGGCCTCCAGGTTGGTCTTGTAGATGGTTTCTTCCAGTGTCCGGTGCCCGACGTAGCCGCCCGTGTTGACGTCGATGGTGGTCATCGCCTCGGTCTGGTCGAACACCAGGTAACCGCCCGACTTCAGCGGCACCGTCTTGCGGAGCGCGCTTTCGATCTCGTCTTCCACGCCGAACAGGTCGAAAATGGGCCGGTCGCCCGAGTATTCCCCGATCCGCTCCAGCCAGTCGGGCAGGAATCGTCGGGCAAACTCGCGGGCCGCGTGCAATACTTCCGACGAATCGATCCGCAGCCGCTCCACGTCCTCGTGCATCAGGTCCCGCAGGGCCCGCGTCGCCAGCGACAGGTCTTCGAAGATGCAGTCCGGCGGCACCGCCCCCGAGGCACGTTCGGTGATCGCCTGCCAGACCTTGCCCAGGTAGACCATGTCGGCCGACAGCGCAAAGTCGTTGACCCCCTCGGCGTTGGTGCGCACGATGTAGCCCTGCCGCAGGCTACCGTCACGCAGGGTATGCATCAGCTCCTTCAGGCGCGTGCGCTCGACGTCATCCTCGATGCGCGCCGAAACGCCCACCACGTCGCTGTCCGGCAGCAGCACCAGAAAACGTGATGGAATGCTGATGTTGGTCGTCAGCCGCGCACCCTTGCTGCCCAGTGGATCCTTGATTACCTGGACGACCACTTGGTCGCCCGACCGCAGCAGGCTGGAGATCAGGGGTTCCGGCGGAGCAGTCTCGGCCCCGGCCACCGGGTCGTGGCGCACCATGTCACGGGCATGCAGAAAGGCCGTTCGCTCCAGCCCGATATCGACAAACGCGGCCTGCAGGCCGGGCAGGACCCGCGACACCACGCCTTTGTAAATATTGCCGATATAGCCGGTGTGGCTGGCGCGTTCGAGCCAGACCTCCTGCAGCATACCGTTTTTGACCAGCGCAACCCGCGTCTCCGAGGGCGTTGAATTAATGAGGATTTCCGTGCTCACGATGCAGCCCTAGGATAACACTTCGAAGCGGCGCAGTAGTTCGGACGTCTCGTACAGCGGAAGACCCATCACACCCGAAAAACTGCCCTCGATCCGGATGATCCTGGTCGCTGCGGCGCCCTGCACGCCGTACGCGCCCGCCTTGTCCATCGGTTCCCCCGAATCGCAGTATGCCTCGATCCAGGCCGACTCCAGCGGGGCGAAGGTGACGCGGGTGATATTGACGCGGTGCGCGGCCCGGCCGGGGCCCGACTGCACCGCGACCGCCGAGAAGACCTCGTGCGTACGATCCGACAACTGACGGAGCATCGCGATGGCCTCCGCGCGGTCGACGGGTTTGCCCAGGATGGCGCCATCGAGCACGACGGCGGTGTCGGCGGCCAGCACCGGCAGTGCCCCGTCGATTCGGGCCCGGACCGCCTCGGCCTTGTCGCGCGCCACGCGCAGCACGTAGTCGGCCGGCTGCTCTCCGGGGAGAACCGCCTCGTCGACGTCGGCCGGGATCACGCGAAAAGCCACACCGATCTGGCGCAGCAGATCGCGGCGCCGCGGCGATGACGAGGCGAGGACGATATGTGGGCGGACGTCGGTCTCTTGCATTGGGTCAATTCATTCCCGATGGTAGGGATGATTCCGCGTGATGGTCCACGCCCGGTAGAGCTGTTCCGCCAGGATCACCCGCACCAGCGGGTGTGGCAGGGTCAGCCGGCCCAGCGCCCAGGTGTCCCGGGCCCGTCGCCGGCACGCTTCGGACAGGCCATCGGGCCCGCCCAGGAGAAAACCCACGCCGCGTTCTTCCCGCATCCAGTCCTCGAGCCGGCCGGCCAGCTCGCGCGTGGTCCACTCCCGGCCGCGCTCGTCGAGCGCAATCATTCGGTAGCCGGAGGGAATCGCGGCGAGCAGCGCCTCGCCTTCCTGCGACCGGAGGGTGTCGACGGCCGCGTTGCGGCTCCGTTTCGCCAGCCGGACCTCCCGGAGATCGAGCGACAGCTCTCGCGGTAGGCGCCGCGCATACTCGGTCCATCCCTGCTGCACCCAACCCGGCATCCGCTGGCCGACGGCGGCCACGACCAGTTGCATCGGGAATCAGGCAGGGCGGCCGGCGGTGCTGCGGCGCTCCCGGCTGGCCTCCCACAGTTTCTCGAGGTTATAGAACGCGCGGGTCTTGGGCAGCATCAGGTGGACGATGACGTCGTTGAGGTCAACGAGCACCCATTCCGCCTGCCGCTGACCTTCAACGCCGAGCGGCGGGCAACCGGCGGCCTTGACCTTCAGGACCAGGTTTTCCGCCATCGATTTGATGTGCCGGGTCGAGTTGCCGCTGGCGATCACGAACACGTCGGTCAGTGGATTCTGGCCGGAAACGTCGATTTGCTGGATATCTGTGGCTTTGAAGTCCTCCAGGGCATCGAGGACGAGTTCCCGGAGCTGGTCGGACGTGAGGGTGTCCGCGGCGGTTTGACTGGTCAAATGCACTCACCTTCGATGTGGAATGTAGAGTGTATCCTTTCCGCGTTGCACCCGCAAAAAAACCGGCCGTATTCCCGGCGCGTCACGAAGCCCGGTAGAGCCCCTGTTCGCGAATATAATCGGTGACCCGGTCCGGCAGCAGGAATCGGACCGAGCGGCCCTGCGCCAGCAGCTCCCGAATCGACGTCGAGGAGATGTCGAGCTGGGTGATTTCCAGCGGCAGTACGCAGCCAGCCGGCGCATTCCGCAGCGCGGCCGGGTCGGTGGTGCGGCGGCGCTCGACCTGCTCGCGCAACTCGCCGCGGCAATCGAAATGGGCCTCGGGCCTCCGCATGACCACGATGTGCGCCAGTTCGAACAGTTGCCGCCACCGGTGCCAGCCGTCCAGCATGTTGGCCGCGTCCTGCCCGATCAGCAGCAGCAGCGGCGCGGCTCCGGAATCCCGGCGGATGTCCGACAACGTATCCACCATGTAGGACGCGCCCGATCTGCGCACTTCGCGGTCATCCACGCGCAGGTCGGGGCAGCCTGCCACGGCGAGGCGCAGCATTTCGAGACGCTGTTCCGCGGTGGCGACGGGTGCGCTCCGCAGTGCCGGCCGGCCGGCGGGTATCAGCCTGAAATCATCGATCCGGAGTATTTCACGCGCCTCTTCCGCGGCCCGCAGGTGACCGAAATGCACCGGGTCGAAGGTCCCCCCGAACAGGCCGACCGCGCCCTGCCTCGGCGTGCTTTCCGGGCCGCTCACCGGGGCCTCAAACCGGGCTCACGGCGGCCGGCTCGCACAGGAACCACAGCAGGCGATCGAGGGACTGCCAGGCGTCGCCGGGCGCGCGGCCCTTGCTCTGGCGGTCAATCAGCCCAAGCGCGCGAAACGACTCGCCGAACTGGAACGCGGTCAGGCGCCGCAGCGCCTGTCGGATGGGCCCCTGGCGGGCCGACCAGACCCGCAAACGGCCGAATGCGGCGGATTCGCTTTCGCCCGCCGCGATCGCGGCGCGCACCGTGTCCGCCACGGTGAGTTCGCGGTACATCGCGCCAGTCACTGCCTGAATGGCTATCCCCGTGCGCTGCAGGCCCGCCGCCACCCGCAGGCACTCGTCGAGCCGCCCGAGCAGGGCGCACTCGACCAGCCGGAAGGAATTGAAGCGCGCGCTGTTCGCCACGACCTGCGTGACGTGGTCGGCCGTGACCTGCCCGCTGTGGCCCAGCAGCACGAGCTTGTCGATCTCCTGCTGGGCGGCCAGCAGATTGCCCTCCACGAGTTCGGCCAGCAGCGCCACGGCGCCCGGGTCCGGCTCCAACCCGGCCCGCACCATCCGCTGCAGGATCCAGTCCGGCATCTGGTGCGCCTTGACGGGCCAGATCTTGACCAGTACACCGCCCTGCGCGATGGTGGCCGCCCACTTGAGCTTGCGCATGGCTGCACTCCAGTCCCCGGAACTGACCAGGAGCAGCAGGTCAGGGTCGCCCGCCTGAACCAGGCCGGCGATCGCCGCAGATCCCTCGTTGCCCGGTTTTCCGCTCGGCAACCGCAGATCGACGATCCGCCGCGACGAAAACAGCGAGGGCGTCCCGGATGCCTCCTGCAATGCGTTCCAGTCGAAGCCCCGGCCGGCCTCGTGCACCGACCGCTCGTCGAACCCCTGGGCCTGGGCGGCATGGATCACCCGGTCCCGGCATTCCTGCACCAGTAGCGGCTCGGTGCCGGCAATCAGGTAGGCCGGCGCCAGTGACCGCTCGAGCAAACCGGGCAATTGATCAAGTTTGACGCGCACGAGGTGTCAGCCCTGGCTGACGTAGACGGTTTCCAGGCGCGCCACGAGCAACCGGGCCATCGTCTCGGCGAGATCTTTCTTCACGTATTCCTGCTCACGGGAGGCGGCGAGGATTTTCTGCTCGTCGAAGCTGATCTCACGGGCCTGGCGCAACGTTTGCCAGCCGATCAGTTCCTGACCGCCGGCGTCCGTCAGCCGGAACCTGACCGTGTGGGTAACGCGATACTCCCGGACGCGGGCGTTGTCGGCGATCGTCAGGACTTCGGTGACGACCTGGTTTTCAGGGATTTCGAGAACAGCCGACGCGTGAGGACCGTCGACGAACTGGACACCGCTCTGCTCGAGCATCATGCGCACCTGGCGCGCCAGCAGGCTGTACTGGTCGTCGATCAACAACTGGGTGCTGGCCATCTCAGGGGGCAGCTGGGCGGTGTCCCGCAACTGGAAACCGCAACCCGCGAGCAGCAGCGTGGAAGCGACCAGGACGAATGGCAAGCGGGTCGTCATCCCCTTCAGGCTACCACGATGTTCAGCAGCCTGTCGGGCACGTGGATCACCTTGCGAATCGTCTTGCCGTCGACGTGCCTCTTGATGTTTTCAACCGCCAGGGCCTGTTCCAGGGCCTGCTCCTGGCCCGCACCGGGCTCCAGCTCGATCCGCGCACGCAGTTTGCCGTTGACCTGCACCACCAGCGTGACCTGCTGCCTCTCCCGCGCCGCCTCGTCGGCCACCGGCCAGTCCGCGCAATAGGCGGGGCCGGCGCCGCCCAGCCTGGACCAGAGTTCCTCGCAGATGTGCGGTGTAATCGGCGCGATCAGCCTGACGACGGCCAGCCAGGCCTCGCGGACCACGGCGCGGGACTGCGGGTGGCTGTCGTCGAAGCGGGCCAGGTGGTTGGTCAGCTCCATGATGGCCGCGATTGCTGTGTTGAAGGTGTAGCGCCGGCTGATGTCGTCGCTGACCTTGGCGATGGCGTCGTGCACGAGGCGGCGCATCTCCCTCTGCCCGGCGTCCAGGGCGCCCGCGTCCAGCGCCTCGCAGGGCCCGCCGTCGACATGTGCGAGGACCTGGGACCAGACCCGGCGCAGGAACCGCGAGGCGCCCTCGACGCCCGATTCGGACCACTCCAGGGACTGGTGCGGCGGGGAGTCCGACACCGAGAACAGGCGCACGGTGTCCGCACCGTAGCGTTCCACCAGCACGCGGGGATCGATACCGTTGTTCTTCGACTTGGACATCTTCTCGACCCCGCCGAACGATACGGGCTCGCCGTCCTCGCGCAGGATTGCCGCCACCGGCCCGCCCTTGGCGTCGCGTTCAACCTCCACGTCGGCCGGGTTGAACCAGTGCAGTTTGCCGTCGTCCTCTTCCCGGCAAAACGTGTCGGCCACGACCATGCCCTGGCACAGCAGGCGGGTGGCGGGCTCGTCGCTGGCGACCATGCCGGCGTCCCGCATCAGCTTGTGGTAGAAGCGGAAGTACATCAGGTGCAGGATGGCGTGCTCGATGCCGCCGATGTACTGGTCGATGGGGAGCCAGTAGTCGGCCCGCTCGTCGAGCTGGCTGTCGGCGTCCGGGCAGCAGTACCGGGCGTAGTACCACGACGACTCCATGAAGGTATCGAAGGTGTCGGTCTCGCGCTCGGCGGGCCCGCCGCATTCCGGGCAGGTGGTTTTGCGCCATTCCGGGTCGGCCTTGATCGGCGACCGAACCCCCATGAAGGTGACGTCTTCGGGCAGCACCACGGGCAGTTCGTCCTCGGGGACCGGCAGCGCGCCGCAGGCGGCGCAGTAAATCACCGGGATCGGGCAGCCCCAGTAGCGTTGGCGGCTGACGCCCCAGTCGCGCAGCCGATAGTTGACCTTGCGCTCGCCGATACGCTGCTCGACCAGCCACTGCGTCGCCTTTTCCTTGGCGACGGCCACTTCCAGGCCGTTCAGCCACTCGCTGTTGATGGCGGGTCCGTCCTCGACCCAGGCCTCGCCCTCCCAGCCGTCCGGGGGCGCGACGGTGCGAATGATCGGCAGGCCGTGGCTGTTGGCGAAATCCCAGTCGCGCTGGTCCTGCCCGGGTACCGCCATGATGGCGCCCGTGCCATAGCCCATCAGCACGTAGTCCGCCAGGTACAGGGGCACCGGCTTGCGGGTGAACGGATTGAACAGGTAGGCGCCGGTGGACACGCCGCGTTTTTCCAGCCCGCCCTCGACGGCCAGCCGGTCCTCCTCGGTGGCCTCCCGCGCCTGCGCGACGAATCGTTCCACCTCCGCCCGCCGCTCGGCAGTGGTGATTTCCTCCACCAGCGGATGCTCCGGCGCGAGCACCGCGTAGGTCATGCCGAACGAGGTGTCGGGCCGCGTCGTGAACACGCGCACCGCCCGGCCGCCGGGGTCGGGGGCCCCGGCCGCGTCGCAGACCTGCATCTCGAACTCGGCCCCCTCGGAGCGGCCGATCCAGTTGCGCTGCATGGTTTTGACGGCTTCGGGCCAGCCCGCGAGCTCATCCAGACCCTGCAGCAATTCCTCGGCATAGTCGGTGATCTTCAGGAACCACTGCGGGATGGACTTGCGCTCGACCACGGCCCCCGATCGCCAGCCCCGGCCGTCGACGACCTGCTCGTTGGCCAGCACGGTCTGGTCCACCGGATCCCAATTGACCTCGGCGTCCTTGCGGTAGGCTTTTCCGTTACGCATCAGGCGCGTGAACATCAACTGTTCCCAGCGGTAGTACTCCGGCCGGCAGGTCGTGACCTCCCGCGACCAGTCGTACGCGAATCCCAGCCGTTTGAGCTGGCCGCGCATGTGCTCGATGTTCTGGTAGGTCCACCGAGCGGGGGCCGTGTCGTGTTTGATCGCGGCATTTTCCGCCGGCAGCCCGAACGCGTCCCAACCCATGGGCTGCAATACGTTGCGACCGCACATGCGGTGATAGCGGCTGATCACGTCGCCGATCGTGTAATTGCGCACATGACCCATGTGCAGGGCGCCGGATGGATAAGGCAGCATGCACAGGCAGTAGAACTTCTCCACGCCCGGCTGCTCGACCGCCCGGAATGCTTCCTGACGTTCCCATTTGTCGATCGCCCGGGCCTCGACCTCGGCGGGATTGTACGGCTGGTTTGCCATATGACTCGGGACTTCCGTAACCAATCGAAAACCAAGGGCGGAAGCATAACTGACACCCCCGCAACAGGAAAGACCCGCCGGTGAGTTCAGGCACCCGTTCGATCGAACCGATACCGATCGGCAAGGGCGAGGCGCCGGTTTCGGCCCTGCAGGCCACAGGTGTGCCGGGATTGGCGGATTGCACGCTGGGCCGCGAGATCGTGCGGGGGATCCTGGGCGCCATCAAGAGGCGCTGACCGGCTGTGGCGGCTGGTCGCTTCGGACCCGGCCGCTGTCGGGCAGGGCTTTCCAGAACTGTCGAGCTGTCGGGAACAGCCGACAAGCGCCCAGGGATGGCTCGAGCGTGTCCTGGAAAGCCCTGCCCGACAGCGGCCGGGTCCGAAGCGACCAGCCGCCACAGCCGGTCAGCGCCTCTTGATGGCGC